>DAHVKR010000063.1 GCA_027320785.1 Bdellovibrionales bacterium | reverse complement strand
ATACCCAATAGCTGAACCCGATATGAAAACTTTAGGTCGCTTATCAGGAGGAAGTTCAGATAATGCAGAGACCATATTTTTCGTTCCCTGTAGGCGAGAATCCACAATACGCTTCTTTCGCTCTGCACTCCAAGAACCACTGGCAACGCTCTCACCCGCCATATGAATAACAGCTTGCACCCCGTTAAAAGCTTCTAGAGGAGGTTTAACTTCATGAGTCCACTTAAATACATGATCCTCCGCTAGCATTCTAAAATTTTGAGGGTTTCGAACAAGTGCAACAACCTCATGCCCTTCGCGAAGAGCCTGTCGGATAAAGTTTTTTCCGATGAGACCGGATGCTCCCGTTAAAAGTACTTTCATCTGATTCCCTTCCAATGGCACAATCTTATATACAAACTTATAAGAGCCTTAATTTGACTGGAACCATACTATATTTTTAATAAAATGATTATGTCTATCTATTGCAAAAAAATGAATTATTAAGACTAAGATCTCAAATAAACCTAAGCGGCCTTTGAGCCCTCTTTTTGAGACTTACCAGACCGACTCGCTCTACCACAACTCGATTTTTCAATTCGAGCAGCCTGTGGCCCACTGGAGATATCCGACAGAAATGTCGGATATCTCTGATAGTTAAAATGAGAGTCCAGATACTAATTTACAGCAGCATCCGTCTTTAAGTTTCCACGGTTATAAAATTCATGAAGCCACTTAAGCTTAGACTGAAGTTCTGGGTTCAGCATTTGCTGACGACTATCAAAAAGAGCTATTCCAGCTTTATCTTTTACCACAATTCCCAAGTCTCTTCCCGAGTCGCCTAAAGCCCAAAGAGCCGAAGCCTCAGCAAAATCCTCCATAGGACTGCTGGTCGAATAGGATGTTAAGAATGTCGAATTTTGAAGCTCTTGATAAGAAGCCTGAACATCATTAGGAGGTAATGTTTTACCGCCGCAAAAGTAAAAACAAAACTTCGCATACAAAGGATGAGAAGCTGACCAAAAATATTTATTGTCCGGCATCTCAGCATGATTCCAATCCACATCTTGGCTGTCATCAATCACCGTCATATGAGGGCCCCAGCTAATCGAATTAAAGGCGGTCGAAGGAACAGGGCAATCTTTCCAATAATTATGAACAGGCGAAGTCTGACATTTATCATAATCAATATTGTCCGCACCATTTAGCATATCTACGATGTGTGAAAGTTCATGTGTCATGACATACAAAAGTGTCGGATTTGCTGAATTCATTTCCACTTGAACAGTTGGCCCTTCTGGAGAAACACGAGCCTTATCATCGTGGGGATCTGAAAGACCAAAGTTGAGCTGTTCTTTCCAACTAAAATAGTCTTTTCCACTTCCATTCAATACATCTTCACGCATACCGAACATATAACCGGCTGGCATTCCCCATTCGTCTTGAACCTGAGTCGCATAACCAATGCTAAAAATATTCTGATGCAACTGAATGCGATCGAGATGGCAAAAAACTTTTCGATGCACAGGTGGAAGCTCTTCCATGATTTTTTGTAGTTTCTGAATCACACCGGCGGGTACATGGCCAAACTCACAGTCGCGGTCAAAATCAGCCTGTGTGTTTTTCGATAGACAGACCATTTTGGCGATTCGATCTTCACAGGAAGTGTTCTGATCTAATTGAATTTTTCGACTTAAAAAAGGAGATTTTTCCTGAGCCGAAAGTTGATGGACCGTCACATCAGCGGACAGATGAACAGGTCCCCTCAGAGTCGAAGTCTTATTTTCTGAACAACCCACCAACCCAAAAACGAAAAGTAAAACAAAATAACCCACTGATTTCATAGAGCCCCCTCTAGAATCTATAGTTCTATAGGCTTTCTAGAGACTCGCCCAGCTCCGACTCGGCGCCCAAAGCAAGCCCCAGCTTTCGAGTTCTTGATCTTCTCGCCCTCCTGTAGTGAATTAAGTAATGAACGCAAATTAACAAGCCTTTGGAGGTTTTGTGCTCAAACTTATTTTCACTGCGGGAATAGCCCTTCTTTTAGCGAACTCAGCTCTGGCTTTTAATCGCAAACAACTTCTCCAAATTTGTTCTGATCAGTCGCGCACTTTAATTAAAAATGATATTTTATCTAAGGTGCCCCCAGGCACTCAATACTTTGGTCTCACCTCTTGGCTTTCGGGCGAGAATGTTCAAGACAATGTGATAAAATGGAAGTATGCGCATATCAGTCGTTTTAAATTGCCAGATGGGCAGTACATGTCATGGGATTATGTCTCCATGACTCAGCCGACAAACGAAGGATGCAGAATATTATCCTATAAAAAAGTCAGCGAAACTAAGCTCCTACCCCCCTGCGAAGATGATAATAGCTGTGAACCTGACCATGATAATGAAACAGACTTTGTTCCCCTAAAGCCTCTATCCTTTATACAGACACAACAATGCTTTTACAAACACGAGGGAATCACTCATGTTCCAAACTCAGAATATCTTCCTGAAAAAGTTTGTTTCTCCAATTTAAATGTCGCGACCAAAAACAAGGATTTACAACTTTATATTGAGGGAGATCCCATCAGTGGAGTATTTCCTCTTGAGTTGATTCAAACCGACGGCAAAGTTCAAAAGTATATGACATATATATTCAGCAAAACACCCCATAAGAACCAGAATAAATCGCAAGTGACTCTTCGAGTTTCTGTCGATCTTTTAAAAGACACAACTCAAATTGATTATATCTATTTAGCTGCTGAGTTTTTCGTTTATTACGATGACAGCTCCGATACTCATATTTAATATTATAAACGGAAGCCTTAGTTAGGATACTTTTTTAAGAATTCGCCCTGCCACAGATTCCAAACTTAAAATCATCACATTTGTTTTATGCCCATTTAAATCTGTAATATCAACAACATCGCTAATGTCAGTTGAAAATACATTCATCTGAGTCTGACTGAGGACACGAGGTAATTTTACCATATCTTTTTCAGCAAAAGTCACAATGGACTCGACAGAATCTACGATTAGTCCAAATTGCATTTCTTGATGTTTAAATATGATCACTTTTTCGTGATATCCTTGTGACTCAAGTGGATGTGCTGAATACATTTTACGAGTGTCCACAATTGTCACTAATTGACCTCTTAAATTCAATACTCCTCGTACATAGGAGTCAAGACCAGGAGGGTTCAAGAGCTTTTCAGGCATATTGATGATTTCTTTTACATCAATAATAGGAAGTGCATAGGACTGAGCCACTTTGAAAGTAATATAAGTTTTACGAGAACTTGATTTCTTTTTATCATCTTCTACTTTTGAAGACTCAGTCTTGTAAAGATGGCTGTGTCCCTGTGTGATTTCGTTAATTTCTTCATGACTGAATATCTTTTGATAATCGAGAAGTAATATGTCCTCGCGCACCGAAAGCGATATACATCCTTTTATCATTTCGATTTTGTCTTCACTCAAAACTGGAAAAGGAACAAGATCGTCTTCAAAAAAAGAAATTATACTATCAATAGAGTCGACAAGTAATCCAAATGACTCTTCTCCCATTTTCATCACAATAATACGTCGATTCCCATGAGTCGACTCGTTCGAATGATCGGGCTCACGATAGCGTAAAAGTGCAGGAAAATCGATTACAGGAACTGTTGTGCCTCTGAGGTCAATTGTACCAATACAGGTTCCGTTATTTAAAACTGATTTGTTTAAGTCGCGGATCATTAGAATCTCTTGAATATCGGATATGGGTAGTGCACATGTCGAAGCCCCAACTTCAAATGAAATACATTGTCTTCTTTCTCCGCGTTTTTTTTCAGAGTCTTCGCGGCGACGATTTTTGTTCATTTGATTGCGGGGTATATTCTTAAAATTAACAATTTGAGGAATATTGAGAATTTGAAGTATTCTCTTTCCATTTTCCCTTTTAAAAGCACCACTGACCAACTGATTTGATTGTAAATCATTAAAATCACATTTCTCATCTTCTTGTTCCCTAAAGACTTCACCCGTATCATCAAAAAGAATTCCCATGTAAATACCATCTTGTTCTACAATAGCAATTTTTTGATTCTCTATATGAGAAGATCTATCTATATGAAAGAGTGACCGGAGGTCGACGATAGGAATAATGGCACCTCTTAAGTTTAACAATCCTTTAAAAAAAACAGGTGCCAGAGGGACGTTCGTATATTGAGCCGGCGCATTGACAACCTCTTGCACGTATTTCACGTTTAAAACAAACTCCGTCTTGTTCAGAAAAAATGAAGCATATACGCTAGTGTGACTTTTAGAAGGAAGTCCTGGGTCTTGGTCCATATTCTCGATTCCTTTATGAGGCTTTAATAATCCTCGGTATTTTCTCCACCCGATAAGTTAAACTTGTACTATCAACAAATATTTTTCGTCCTTCTTCGCCGCCACCCTCTGAAAAAAGGACTTTGAAAGAGTATTTCTTGGCTTCGTTCAAGGCTGCACTATAATTATGATAACCAATCATTTTTTTATCATCTTGTTCTTCAGGGTTCGTCATATTCCCACCCCCGACAATGACCACATCCACTTGAGAGTAATCCTCAGGTCTAATTCGCATGAGGGCTATTAAGGACTTAAAAGCTTGATCTACGAAACGAGCTCCGATTTCGAAACTAGGATCTGGATTTAATGGCAATAAACAATGCGCTAGACCGCAAATTTTTTTTTGCTTCCAGATAAAGGCAATTCCCACACAAGACCCTAAAATGCATTTCAAAATTTCGCCTTTTTTTGCAATTTTCACTTCAGCTATTCGCACATCCATTATTTTTTGCATTTAACCAGCTTTCGATCCCATTTCTTCTGCCTGTTTATGGCAGTAAAGAAGAGGCTCAATACTTTTAAAAGATGACTTTATGTACGAAAGCGATTCCGATTCGCCAATTACAAGCAATCCATCATGTGCCAATTTGGGCTGAATCACTTCCAGTACTTTTTCTTGATCAGAGGTTTTGAAATAAATTAAGACATTTCGAATTAAAATCAGATCAAACACTTCATTTGAAGAGAGAGGAGAAAATAAGTTATGTGTTTGAAACTTTAATCTCGAGCGAATATCTGAATGAGCCTGAAACTGCGCATTCGAAATCGATTTCATATATTTCAAAAATTGTTCAGGTCTCGTTTTTTTGAATGCTTCAATAGATCGACCTGAGTATTCACCTTTTTGACACAATTCGATCATTTCCGTAGAAATATCAGTTCCGAGTATTTGATAGTTGAATTTTTGATTCTGATCCCTAAAGGACTGGCAAATCACACCTAGAGAGTGGGCCTCTTCACCTGAAGATGCTGCAGCCGACCATGCCGTCAATTTTTTATCAGGATGTTGTAAAATCCACTGAGGTAAAAAAATTTTTTCGATGTAATCCCACACTCGAGGAGTTCTAAAAAAATAGGTCTCATTTGTAGTCATCAAATTTATAAATTCAACCTGCTCGTTTTTGTGAGTGCATACATATTCTAAATACTCTTCATAGCTTTGATAATGGAGGCTTAAAACCCGTCTACGCAGTCTACCCTCAACAAGGGAAATACGATTGGATCCAATCGTAATCCCCGTCAGCTGATAAATAAGATTCACAAATTCGGAGAAGCATTTCTCTGACAGACTGAGTGACACGCCTTCCCTCACTATGCAAATTTCTCAACAGCGAGTTTTAAGCTGTCTGCATTATTTGCGAGCTCAGAAGTTGTATGGGCAATCGCATCTGAAGAAGTTGCTGTTTTTTCTGTAGCATCGGCTACTTGCTGAATAGCTTGTGCGACATCTTTAGAGGCTGTCTGTTGCTCCTGCACCGCTACAGAAATTTCAGAGATAGCCAAAGTTGTTTTACCAACACCTTCTACAATTTTTTTAAACGAATTAGCTGCTTCTTTTGAAATTTCCCCGCCTTGCGTAACGCGCTTAACAGATTCATTAATAAGTTTTGATATATCTTTTGTTGCCTGAGAAGACCTTTCAGCAAGCTTTCTAACCTCGTCCGCCACAACTGAAAACCCTAAACCATGCTCTCCTGCACGTGCCGCCTCAATGGCTGCGTTAAATGCCAGGAGGTTAGTTTGACTTGCAATTTCACTAATCACTTTGACGATTTCACTAATCTCTTCCGATGACTTATGAATAAGCTCCATGGATTCGATTGATTTCGCGATAGCCTGTGATCCAGTGTCTGCTTCAACCTGTGTTGATTTTGCCAATGAATCAACAGATTTAACATTTTGAGCAATTGAATCAATAGAGGCACTAAGCTCTTCAACAGAGGCATTCATCTCTTCAGTTGTAGCTCCTAAAGATTGATTATCTTGAGCCATTTTGGAAATACGCTCGGAAACTTCTTTGACTCTTTGATTAAATTTCACTGTTGTTCCCAATACAATTTCATTAAACTCTATTTTTCGGGCTACAACTTGTGTGATATCGGTTGCAAACTTCACCACTTTATAAGGCTTTCCACTGGCATCAAAAATGGGATTATAAGAAGCGTTGATCCAAACTTCTTTGCCACCTTTGCCAATCCGTTTATACTCGGCAGCTTCGTACTCCCCTCTTCCAAGTTTTTCCCAAAAGGCACGATACTCTGGAGATCCAACGTAAGAGGGCTCGCAAAACATCCGATGATGCTTGCCTTGTACTTCGTCTAGTGAATATCCAAGTGTTTTCAGAAAGTTTTCATTGGCCGTAATAATTGTACCATCTAAATTAAATTCAATAATGGCCTGTGCCTTACTAATCGCATTCATTTTCCCTTCGAAATCAGCATTACGACGTTTAGCTTCTGTCACATCAGTAGCGAACTTCACCACTTTATAAGGCTTTCCACTCGCATCAAAAATGGGATTGTAGGAAGCATTGATCCAAACTTCTTTGCCACCTTTGCCAATTCGCTTATACTCGGCAGCTTCGTACTCCCCTCTTCCTAGCTTTTCCCAAAAGGCTTTATAATCAGCAGAATTTACATAATCGGATTCGCAGAAAATTCGATGATGTTTTCCTTGCACCTCATCTAATGAGTACCCAAGTGTTTTCAGAAAGTTTTCATTGGCCGTAATAATTGTACCATCTAAATTAAATTCAATAACGGCTTGCAC
>DAHVKR010000062.1 GCA_027320785.1 Bdellovibrionales bacterium | reverse complement strand
CGGGGCTGAGCTGGTCCGCATTCTGAAGGACGACCCCAGTTACAAATGGATTTACCGAGTTCAAAGAAAAAATCATGCGATCACAGATCGAGTGACAACTCTGACGACTGACTTTAAAGATCTTGATAAATTAACCCCACTCATACGATATTTTGCAGACGATGAAATCAAAGTCTTTTGCTGCCTCGGAACCACAATCAAAAAAGCTCGTAATAAAAAAAACTTTGAATATGTGGATCGGACCCTTGTCGTTCACGCCGCTCAATGGGTTCAAAATTCATTGGGTGCACAGCACTTCAGCGTTGTATCAGCTGCGGGAGCCTCGGTTGTTTCCTCATTTTTTTACAATCGAGTTAAGGGGCTTATGGAAAGTGATCTTCGCAAAATGAAGTTCAAACAACTCCACATCATGCGCCCCAGTCTACTGATTGGGAATCGTCAAGAGCGCCGCCCTTTGGAGGGGTGGGCCATGAAAATCTTTCCTCTCATTTCATTTCTACTCCCCGATCGATACAAGCCTGTTCCTCATTATGCTGTAGCCCAAGCCATGCGACTTTACGCCAATGAAGGCCGCAAAGGTACGGTAATCATTGAGAATGATCGACTGGTTTTGATTCCCAAGCTGAAAGTCCTTCAGTAAACTGATCCATTGACCCTTTCGGAGTGAACGATTAAGGTCATTCCATGCGAACAGACGGACGACAATACAATCAACTCAGAACCATTAAAATCACCCCTTCTATTTCCGAATATGCTGAGGGCTCAGCCCTAGTCGAATTTGGAAAAACGAAGGTTCTTTGTACAGCCAGTTACGAACCCAAAGCCCCTCAGTGGCTACAAGGTTCCGGCGAGGGCTGGATCACCGCTGAGTATGGGATGCTCCCTCGAAGCACTCATCAAAGAATGAAGCGAGACAAAGCGGCCAATAGTGGACGTACTCAAGAAATCTCTCGATTGATCGGCCGTAGTCTTCGTGCCGCTGTCGACACCAATGCCATTGGTGAAAAACAGATTATGATTGATTGTGATGTTATCCAAGCGGATGGAGGAACCCGAACAGCCTCTGTGACAGGCGGATTTATCGCTTTGGCTCTCGCTCTCAAAAAACTCAAAGACGTGGGAGAAATTAAGTCACTTGGGCTGACTCATTACGTGGCGGCTATTAGTGTCGGTCTTCAAGAAGGACAGGCTCTTCTTGATTTGAATTATGATGAAGATGCCGCCATTGGAACCGATATGAACTTTGTCATGACGAATCGAGGTGAGTTTGTAGAGCTTCAAGGCACGGCCGAAGAAGCGCCTTTTACTAAGCCTCAACTTATGAACATGATGGAATATGCTGAAATCGGCTGTCGAGAGCTCTTTAAAAAACAAGAAGAAATCATCGGCTCTTTTTTCAAACTCACAACATAGGATCTGCATGGAACTTTGGATTGCCTCAAGTAACACCGGAAAAATAAAAGAGTTCCAAACTTTACTGCTCACTTTGCCCTCAGTCCAAATTCACACTCAAAATGAGATCTCTGGATTTTCTTCACCCGAAGAAAATGGAGATAGTTTTATAGCTAATGCACGAATCAAGGCTCGCGCTCTCCATGCCATCAAAAATAAGTGCTGGGTCATCGCGGATGACTCAGGTCTTGAAGTGACTGGCCTCGGAGGCCTTCCTGGTATTCATTCGGCTCGATATGCCGGAGCAAAAGCTCGCGATAGTGAAAATGTCGCAAAGCTTTTGAAAATGATGCAAATTCGAAATGTTTCAGATCGATCAGCTCAATTCCGCGCTGTCATAGTCGCCTACTCTCCCTCTGGGGAAGAATTTCAATACGAGGGAATTATGAAAGGCCAGATCTCTGCGAAAGTCGCAGGGATTCATGGATTTGGTTATGACCCTGTTTTTATTCCAGAAGGTCAGACTCAAACATTGGCAGAATTAGGACCTGGCTATAAAAATCAGCATAGCCACCGCGCACTGGCTTTTAAAAATTTTTTAGAGAATCTTAAATCTCACTTGTAAAAGAGCTGGTCCATTCCTCTGTTTTTTGATAGACATTGTGAAACCAAAATCTCGAGGTGGTTTCTATGTCGACAAATCCCACTCAAAGTCATGATTTTGACCCCGCCAGCTTAAAGCTCTTTGCAGGTAATGCAAACCCTGAGCTAGCTCAAAAGGTTGCTGAAGCTCTGGGTATCCCCCTAGGGCATTCTAAGATTGGGGTCTTTGCGGATGGAGAAATTCAAATCGAGATCCAGGAAAGTGTGCGCGGCAAAGATGTCTTTGTCATTCAAAGTACCTGCCCCCCTGTTAATCAAAATGCCATGGAGCTTTTTATTATGCTGGATGCTCTGAAAAGAGCTTCTGCGGCCTCCATCACAGCTGTAATCCCCTATTACGGCTATGCGCGTCAAGATCGGAAAGTGGCCCCTCGCGCCCCTATTTCAGCCAAATTAGTTGCCGACCTTCTTGTTTCAGCTGGAGCGACAAGGGTTGTTTCATTGGATTTACATGCGGCTCAAATCCAAGGCTTTTTTAACGTTCCTGTGGATCATCTTTTTGCCACCCCCACCCTCGCTCGCTTTTGGCGCGAGAAAATGGGAACAGGAGAACAATTTGTGGCTGTCAGCCCCGATGCGGGGGGAGTTGAAAGAACTCGCGCCTTTGCCAAGCGAATTGAAGCCTCTTTAGCCATTATCGATAAACGACGCTCAGGTCCCAACGAGGCCAAAGCCCTTCACCTCATTGGAGATGTGAAGGATAAAACGGCCATTATTGTGGATGATATGATTGATACCGCAGGAACCCTGACACAAGCTGTTGACACTCTCATCAAAAATGGTGCAAAACAGGTGTTCGCTGTCGCCAGCCACCCCGTTCTTTCGGGGCCTGCAGTCGGTCGATTGATAGAAAGTCCCATTCATAAGGTTTTGGTGACGGACTCCATTCCACTGAGTGAAGCAGCGAAAAAAAGTGGGAAAATCGAAGTGATTTCAGTAGCCCCCGTGCTGGCTGAAGCCATGAAACGAATCCACGGAAATGATTCAGTCAGCTCGCTCTTTGACTGATCTCATTTATTAAAAAAAAGAGCACTAACTAATTAACGTCTTCATTAACGAAGACCCCCTATAGTAATAGGAAGTAGCCGGAGGTAATGGCCTATGAAAAATCGTATTGATCTTAATGTTGAACCCCGTGAAACAGGTAAAGGTAACAGCCGTCACCTGAGAACAGAGAAGAAAGTTCCTGCTGTTATCTACGGAGCCATTGAAAATCAAAATATCCATGTTCAAGAAAAAGAGATCGTAAAGTACAACGTTCGTGCTTACGAAAATGCTCTTTTCACTTTGAATAGCTCAATCTCAAAAGTAAATGGTCAGGTTGTTCTAATGAAGACTGTTGATGTGCACCCATTAAGCCGTCGCCCACAACACGTTGACTTCTTTGCACTTGATTTAACTAAAACAGTTCGCGTTGACGTTGAAATCAAGCTTGAAGGTAAGCCTGCTGGCTTAGCTGAGGGCGGTCTTTTGAACGTGGTCAACCGTACCATTGAGATTGAAGTTCTACCTACTGATATCCCAGAAAACATCGTGGCTGATATTTCTCACTTAGGCGTTGGAGACGCTCTTCACGTTTCAGACTTGAAAATTTCTGAAAACATCCGCGTGATCTCATCGCCAGAGCTCACAGTTGCGGTTGTAAACGTACAAGAAGAAGAAGCTGAGGCTCCAGCCGCTGCTGCAGCTCCTGCTGCCACGACTCCTGCCGCTGGCGCTGCTGCAGCTCCTGCTGCTGGCGCTAAAGACGCTGGTGCTGCTAAGAAGTAATTTGATTTTGAATAAAGGAGAAAGCGGCTTGATTCAAAATCAAGCCGCTTTTTTTTAGAGATGTGGTTGATTGTTGGCTTAGGAAATCCTGGACAAAAATATCATTTAAACCGACATAACATCGGTTTTATGTGTTTGGACTATTGGATGAGTGCCCTCGGAAATCCGACACTCCGCTGGAAAAAAGATCACCAATCCGAAAATCTGACTTTTGATTTTGAAGACCAAAAGGTTTGCATAGCAAAACCCCAAACCTACATGAATCTCTCTGGACAGGCCGTTCAATCTCTCATGAGTTTTTATAAGATTCCTCAAACACAGCTGATTGTGATCCATGATGAAATCGATCAGCCTTTTGGAGCCCTTAAAATTCATAAAAACCGAGGACATGCGGGCCACAATGGGATTCGCAATATTTCTCAATTACTTGGCACCAATGACTATGCCCGACTCAGACTCGGCGTGGGACGCCCTCCCCACCCCGAAATGAATGTCGCTGATTATGTTTTACAAAACTTTTCTCAAGATGAACTCAAAGCTATGCCTGAGTTTTTAAGCAAAGGCTGTGATGCTCTTGAAATGATGATAAAAGAAGGTGTCGATAAGACAGCTTCTCTCTTCAATGGATCAAGCAAGTCTTAATCCATTGAACAAAGAAAGTAGGATTCTATGGCTTTACAAGTTGGAATTGTCGGACTTCCCAATGTAGGAAAAAGTACGCTCTTTAATGCTCTCACCGCAGCCAAAGCTGAAGCTGCCAACTATCCTTTTTGCACCATTGATCCTAATGTGGGAGTCGTCACAGTTCCAGATCCTCGATTAGAAAAAATCACTCAATTTATCAAACCACAAAGCGTGGTTCCAACAACCATGGAGTTTGTGGATATTGCTGGTATTGTCAAAGGGGCGAGCCAGGGGGAAGGCTTAGGGAACCAATTTCTTTCTCATATTCGCCAAACAGATGCCATTGTCCATGTGGTACGTTGCTTTGATGATCCCAATATTATTCACGTATCAGGTTCTGTGGACCCTCTTCGTGATATGGAAATTATTAATACCGAGCTGATGCTCGCAGATTTGGATACAGTTGATAAACGCTATCAAAAAACTCACAAAGTCGCTCAAAGCACTTCTGATAAGAAAATCAAAGCTGAGTACGAAGTCCTGAAAAAGCTTAAAGCTGCACTTGAAGAAGGTCTTCCCGCTCGCTCCGTTCAGTTTGATGAAGTCACTGAGCTCCCAATAGCCAAAGAACTCCATCTTCTCACGATGAAGCCTGTTCTTTATGCCTGCAATGTTTCCGACACTGACTTCGCGGCTGGTGGAAATGACTGGGTTCGCTCTGTTGAAAAGCGCGCTGCTGAAGAAGGCAATACAGCTTTGATGATTTGTTCAGCTATGGAGGCCGAAATCGCACTCCTTCCGCCTGAAGAAAGACCCGAGTTCTTGGCTGCTATGAATGCGACAGAACCAGGACTCAACAGACTGATTCGTGAAGCTTATAAGCTTTTAGGTCTTTACACCTTCTTTACAGCAGGAGTGAAGGAAGTCCGAGCTTGGACTATCCGTAAAGGATACAAGGCCCCTCAGGCCGCAGGTGTAATTCACACGGATTTCGAAAAAGGCTTCATCAGAGCTGAAACTTACCACTGCGATGACCTCTTCCAATACAAGAGTGAGCAGGCGGTTAAAGATGCAGGAAAATACAAACTAGAGGGCAAAGAGTACATCGTCAAAGATGGTGATGTGATGTTCTTTAGGTTTAATGTTTAATTTACGGGTTTTTTAAACAGCATTCGAAAGCTTAAAACCACTACAAGACTTAGAAGAGCCGGCGCGAATAAAAAAATCGGCCGGTCATCTAAATATCGCCACCCTTCACTCATCAAAAGACCCAAGCTTGTTTGAGGTGGCTGCACGCCGAATCCCAAAAAACTTAATGTGCTCTCGAACATAATTTCACCTGGAAGATGAAATCCAAACCAGGCCAGCCAAATAGCATAAGCCGATGGCCAAAGATGTTTCATGGAAATATAGAGTGGAGTTCCTCCTAATGTATAAGCCGCCTCCACATAAGGTTCTCTCATCGTTTTAAAAAGTTGAGCACGCGTGAGCCGAGCCAATTGAGGCCAGTGAAGAAATCCACCACCAATCCCCATTGCTAATATTAAAACCCAAGATTCTTTCTTTAGGAAAAACTGCATAGCAATAGCCAGTATCAGAAAGCTCGGTATGCTCTGAACAAAATCGAAAAAGCGATTCAGCAGGGAGCCTCTTTTTTCCTCCGTCCAAGCCGCCCAATTTCCAAACCCCACTCCGATCACGAAGGAAATAGAAGTTCCCAGTAGAGAAATCAAAAAGCTCGTTCGTAGACCTAACAAAAGACGAAGAGCATAATCACGTCCTAATGAATCCGTACCCAACCAGTGCTGAAAAGACGGCGGAAGAAAAACTTGGCTAGCTTTTACCTCTTGCCAAGATTGCACATCGAGAAAAAGAGTACAAAAAAGAGTCAACAGCATAAGTACTAAAATAAAAAAAGAAAAACGACGGCCGATAAGGCGTACTTTTTTCATGTCAGTAAAAATCTCTCTCGAGGTTCTAATTTTTTTTGCGCTATTTCACTGATAAATTGAATGAATATCATCAGGAAGGCATAAAGAAGTGTGAGCACTAGAATGAGCGGCAAATCTCGATGCTGCAAACTCTCAACAAAAAGCTTCCCCATCCCTGGAAATGAAAACAGAGTTTCAACTAAAACTGATCCAGTTAAAGACTGAACAAGAAAGGTTCCCATTTGAGAAGTAAAAGGTACAAGAGCATTCTTCAGCCCATGTCGTATGTATACTTGCATCTGAGAAAGCCCCTTTGATCGAGCCACGAGAAAGTAATTTTGAAATTCTGTTTTCTTCCAAGCATCCAGCAGGATTTGAGTGGCTAAACAGAGAGGTCTAAAAACCAGAGCCAGCAAAGGCAAAATCCAACCCAGCACTGTCGGCTCAAAACGAAGTGGAAGCCAACCCATCTTTAAACTAAAAATATAAATAAGCAGCGGAACAATAAGAAGTGCCGGTGTCGCCCCTCCTACTTCTAAAAATATTTGTAATATCAAAGAAAAAAATTTTGCTCGTAAAGCTAGCAGACTTAAGCTTGCTGCCCCCACCAGGACAACAACAAATGCCATAAGTTGCAGATACAGTGTGTTTTTCGATTGATTCCAAAGAACAGAAACTAAACTTTCATCAGGGTAATCCCACGAGTGGGTCCAACTTTTTTCTTGATGTGAATGTGTTAGGTGAACCTCATCTTGATTGTACTGCCCAGGCAGGCTTCTTACG
>DAHVKR010000061.1 GCA_027320785.1 Bdellovibrionales bacterium | reverse complement strand
GCCTTGCGGGAGAACGATCATGATAGCTCAAATCAATGACAGCCTTGGGTTTCCAGCTGGAAGGAACTCGATCAAGAGAGTCATGAGGATCTCCCCAAAGAACAACTTGAGGCGCTTCCACTGCAAAGGAATTCTCTCGGGGTTGGGCTTCTTGGGCAGAGTAATAGGAGGAGGCCTTTGGCAAAATCTTCTTGAGCGCCTCGAGCACGCCACCGCCTCCCCAAACAACTAAAGAGTGATTCATAAAGTCTTTTAAAAGAACTTGCGCCCCTTGGGAATCTGTCGAAATACCCTGCCATTGCTGGTGATGTTTTCTCAAAGTATTCAGGGCAGCTTGTCCTACAGTATGACCTGCCTGAAATTTTAATGGAGCTGTCACCGCAGCGGCTATCAGTCCCAATTGATCTAGAAATGAAAAAGCCTCACTCCATTCTCGCTCTTGAATTTCAATTCGATAGAACGGAATCCCATGGGGTCTAAAAAAACTCTTATGATACACAGGTGAATAGCTTTGCTGAATAGGCGACCCTAAAACAGCAGCAAAGTTCGAGGCCTTATCAGGGTGACTCATCCACTCCCAGAGAGTGGGTTGATCGAGAGCACTCCCTTTTCCCTCTCGCCAAAAATTAAGTGCCTGACGCCCTTTCATCCAAAGTCGAAACCAAGTCCAACGCCCCCTACTTGAGCGCGGCAAAAAGATTCTTTGGTCCGAATTCACCTGCTGCCACTTATAACCCTCTTCGAGTTCTCCCCAGGTTTCTATCAGAGGACTAAACTTCAAAAGCCAGCCTTCTTTTTCGTAGGGTTCTAGTACTTGGCCATTATTTTCATGAGTGGAAACAATATAAGGCTTTAAATCAGAGGGTAGAGGCTTTTTAATATCCCAATCCACTCGTACACCTGCTGGATAAGTCTCTCCTTGGCGCACAGAATATAAAAGTCGTGACGTCGAATAGTGAACATCAGGTAAGTCATCTCGAGTTTCGATTAAGGTATCAGGGTATAAATATCGAGGTTGTGTCACAGCTCCACTGAGTCCAGAAAACTGCTTCATCAGAATTTTTTTTTCTTCCTCATCTGGAATTTGAAGACCTTCTGGAATTGTATAGATAAAGTCTGCCTTATCTTGAAACTTTTTTTCTCTCTCTTGAAATCGTTGTGGATAATTCGACAGAACAGGACGATCTAAAAAAATACGATCAGCAGAATCGGAATCTCGTCGAATCCATAGAATTTGGCGATCTCCTTGAATTTTTTCAAGATCAAATCCGCCTCCGACCGCAATCACATCAAATGACTTTAAAGAATCCCAGACTTGATTCTCTAAGTTTCGAAAATAGGCCTCACCCTTAGAACTAAATATCTGAGTAACTGAAAGTCCCTCAAAATTTTCAATTTCTCGATCGAGGTCTGCAAAACTGAGCTGCGGACAATAAGATTTCCACCTCTCTAAAAGAGATGTTTTTCCAGATCCGCGATGCCCAACGATCACAACCTTATCCAGGTCCGCCCCCTATAAGATCCCAAAACTGAGGGAAACTTTTTTTCACAACTTTAGGATGTCGAATCCTCATTCGATACCCAAAAGACTTCGCCAATGCCGCGGCAAAAGCTAAGCGATGATCCTGATCGGGATCAAACTCAAAAAATTCATGATGATGACGCCCCAGGCTTCGAATCACAATCCCATCATTCTCAATTTTATTTTCAACTCTCATCAAATTTAAAAGTTCGGAAATTTTCTGTAATCTATTTGATTCTTTGTGAACTAACTGAGGCGTATCATAAATGCGACTGACACCCTGAGTTCGAGTCAGCAGAACGCAGAGAACAGGAAACAGGTCTGGAGCTTGACGCAACGAAATCTCTAGAGATTTCATATGGAGCGCTCGCTCGACTTGAAGGGTCGTTCCCACTTTTGTAAGTGGAATCCCCATTTCTTTAAAAAGAGACACAAACAATATATCTGGCTGAAGAGATTGAAATGGGAAATTTTGAATTTCGCAGTGTCCGCGTCCCGCGGCTAAGCTGGCGACGACAAAAGCAGAACTCACATCCTGCTCCACTTCAACAGAATCAATTTTTATTTTTTGATCTGCAGGAATGATCAGTTGATTATTTTCCTCTTGAATGACCATGCCAGCTTTTCGAACTAAATCCAGCGTCATAGCCAGGTAACCATCTGAAACTCGCTCTTGGCTCAATTCCAGCTTCATTTCAAAAGGTAACTCCCATGCATTGAGAATCAATCCCGATGCAAACTGGCTGGACTTTGAAAGATCTAAACGTAAAACAGAAGCCGGCCGCCATCCTTCTGAATCAATCGCGAGTGAGCTTTCACTTAGACGCAGTCGAACACCCAGCTGCTCTAAAATATTCTGCATTTCTTTTTGAGGACGCGAAAAAAGACGCGGGCTTCCTCGCAAAGTCCAACGTCCCGGAATACGAGATACAAGAAAAGTAAGAAAGCGAAGCGTTGTCCCTCCTTCACCTACCTCGATTTCAGAAGTTAAATTCTGAAGTGCCTTTTGCAGGAACAAAACATCCTGACTTTGAGTATCACCTTTAATTTGAAGATTTTTTTTGTAATGAGATAATATAAGCGCGCGGTTAAAATAAGACTTGGAACTTTTCACTTCTCCTTTGAAATCAAAGGTTTTCATGGAAATCCTCGAGGATTCTTTTTTGGCGCCTATACTCTGCCAGCACATCTTGAATGGGTGTGGTTTGAATTGTCACCTTTCCTGGCTTTTGGATAAAAATATATTGAATTCCTTTTTTGGAATTTTTCTTATCCTGCAATAAATACTGAGACAATTTTTTTTCAGATAAACTGAACAACATTCGATCTATCTTCAGATTGAAGATAGATTCCCAAGGCTCTCGACTTGTAATTCTTTGAGCACCCTGGGCAGATAAAAGATTTTTTTGGGAACTCCAGGCCATGTCAAAGAGAAGTCCATAAAATATAGCCAACCCATGAGGAAGACCGTATTCAGCCTCCCAAGCATGCCCGATTGTGTGCCCCAAATTTAAAACATGTCGGAGTCCCTTTTTCTCGAAAGGATCTTTCTTGAGAACTGAGTATTTAACCTCGATAAAGCTTTTAAGATCTGACCACTTAATTTTACCTTGAACCCAATCCCAATGAGAGAGTTTTTCAAGAAGATTTTTTCCACCAATTAAAGCTGTTTTTAAAAACTCGCCTGCGGCTTCTTGAAGTCTATCGGCTGGCTGAGTTTCCAAAACTTCTTTGATCACCCAAACTTTTTCTGGATAATGAAAGGTTCCCACTTGGTTTTTGAAGCCGGCCACATTCAAAGCCGTTTTCCCACCATGGGCAGAGTCTAAAGCTGCTAGCCAAGTTGAAGGTATCTGAGTGCACGGAAGTCCGCGCCGAAGAATGGAGGCGACAAAGCCTCCGAAATCTCCGACACTTCCACCACCTAGAACGTACACTTTGGAAAAGGACACCTGATGCTTCTGCTGAAGCTTCAATATTTTTTTGAGATGCTGAGGGAAATTATCAATGTCCTTTAGAGTTTCACCCGATTGAACCGCATAGTGACAGGGAAATTTTTGAATCCATTTTTTAAGAGCAGGTTGACGAGTTAAAATACGATCATAAATCAATAGCGCCGTTGAGGCGTCTCGAATAGTTGGAAGCTTTGCTAATACTTGGTAGCTCAACTGAGACTCCAATCAATGGGTTGAATTCCGTGAGACTTCAAGTAGGCATTCGCCTTCGAGAAGGGTTTGGATCCAAAAAATCCTCGATGAGATGACAGTGGTGATGGATGTGGGCTTTCAATCACGAGATGTCGATGACGATCAATAAAAGCCCCTTTTTTCTGTGCATAAGAGCCCCAAAGAATAAAGACAATGTGTTCACGCTCTTGATTCAATGTTTGAATAATTCGATCTGTAAAAAGCTCCCACCCTTTTCCTTGATGTGAGTTGGCTTTTCCTCCCTCCACAGTCAAAACAGCATTAAGCAAAAGAACTCCCTGATCCGCCCACTTTTTTAAGTTACCCGAAGTCGGCCTCTTCATTCCAATATCTTGCTCGAGCTCTTTAAAGATATTGAGTAAAGAGGGCGGAAAGGGAACTCCGTCTTGAACTGAAAACGACAAGCCATGGGCCTGATTCGGACCATGGTAGGGGTCCTGTCCTAAAATCACGACCTTCACTTTTTCAAAGGGTGTGAGATTGAGCGCCGCAAAATAGTTCTCGCCTTTAGGGTAGATCGTTTTGCTTTGATCGTATTGAGTTTTTAAAAAAGACTTCAAATTTTTCATGTAGTCTTTATGAAACTCAGGCTCAATTCGTTCTTTCCAAGAATTTTCAAGTTTTATCTGCGACATGTTTCAAATGAGTCCATCTCAATATGAGATCTAAGTTCATAATTATCTGCTTTGTTTTGAGACAAGTTAGCTAGCAAATCCGCCCTTTTCAAGACTTTAAGCACATTTGAATTTCTTTTGGCAGGCAAAAGGGATCTTGCCAAGCATTAAAGACGACACATTGTTATAATAAGTCTAAGTAGGCATTTCAATTTGGAAAGGAGGCAGTATGTCTAATTTTGCAAACCCTACTCTAGCCGCAGTTCTCGATGAAAACCCGGAAATTCGATCATTTATTTATCAACAGATCGTAGACTTCGAGAGATACGTAACCCCTCAAACAATGATTTCAGTTGCCGTGAAAGATCCTCTCAAATTGAGAAGCAAACTGGAAGCCGAGGGGCAAAATATTAGCAAAAAGAAATTAGCTAAAATGTATCGAATTTCTATAACCCTTAAAGAAGATGACACTCAACTTCAGGAGGAAGGGTTACATGAAGATATTTTTGAGGCTGTTAAATTAGCTAAGCAAAAGCTCATTAGGAAGCTTGAGGCCATTCAAGATCAAATTATTAGCCATCAAGAGCGCGTTGAGCAAATTAATCAAGCTCTATCTAATACAAATATTCACTAAGTAAGGGGCTCATCGATTTAAAAAAGATGCAGCTTCCTTCATGTGGTTTAGCTTGTATTTGGCAAGCTCCCCGAGGATATCCTGCAAGCGATCAAATGTCTCAAAGTTTGTCGGCAACGTTGATCGAAGTTCTGCTGTCAAAACAGGGGTACTTCTTTCAACCCACATAAATCGACCTAAGCTTCCGGGATAATTTCCCAATGATCTCCAAGGCAAGTAAGCAAATGAAGGTGGCTTCACTTTAGGACCATCAAAATCTAAAACAGCTAAAGGCGTGTGAATGGACACGATGAAATCTGGTTTGAAATCATCAATCTGAGAAATTGCACACTTAACTTCAGGCTCGCCTCCTGCAACCGTTCCAGGAAATCGTCGAGGGCTAGAGGAAGAGTGCTTTTTCCAATAAATATTGGCTAAATCATTCCAATCTCGAGTGGGAAAATTTCTATTTAAATCCACATTGTTTGCATTTGTGCGAGTTTTTGCCTCGAACCCATCTGGATTTAAAACAGGAACAATTCTCCAGTCATTTCGAGGATCGATCTCATCTAATCTTTCAAGCCAGTATCGCACAAGTGACCCAGCTCCTGTTTCATCGCCATGAATGAGACTGAATACTAAAATTCTTTTTTTTCTTTTATCGTGGCCCGTCTTTTCAAAGTGCACAATGGGAGTTCCCTTAACACTCACACAGCTAGGAAGCCATTGAACCTGAGCACAGACTCGCTTTAAATTTTCGTTTTTAAACTTGGGTCCCTTCACGTGATCTAATAACTCAAAGCACGTTTCAGATTTTTTTTCGTCAGTAAGAGCTGCTATTTTGGAAGTCTGATGAAGAGGCACGATAACCGAACTAACAGATGCCACCTGCTCTGCATAAGCATTTACAGTTACAAAAACAAAAGCGCTCAATATGAAAGACAAAGTCGTTCTCATTGTTAATATTCTCTCACAAAGTTAGGGCCCACACTATCTCAATTTGGGAAATTCAAACATAAGACTGAGGTCCTGACTAAGTTTTCAGTATAATCATAAGTAGACACAATTTATACAAAATAGATGAGGGATAATGGATTCGCTTTATCAACGTAAAAGTTCTAGCTACGCCATATTTTTCATTTTAAATCCTATTCTAATTCTCCTCTTCCAAAACTGCTCACTCAAACCTCATCTCGCTAACGCCGTCCCCAGTGCGACCGCGCGTCAGGTAGCCAGTCAAGCTCCCCCCGTTCAGTGCCGCTACCTTGCCTCGAATAATTGCGCTGAGTAGCAAAAACCCGACCTACAGCCATAATTTTAAAACACCCCTATTGACAACATGGGTGGGTGTAAATTATATGTAAATTATGGAGAACAAGCCCCTCCCTAAAAAAACGAATACGACTGAAATCAGCCCTTTGACTGAGAACGAAATGAAAGTCCTTGGGTTCATTGAGTCCGAACTCGTTCGAACAGGCTTATCTCCTTCATATAGCGAAATATGCACAGAGTTTGGGTTTGCCTCCTATAACTCCGTTCAAAATTACGTGAAACAACTCACTAAAAAGGGATATTTGAAGGTTCACCCTCATCAAAAAAGAGCCCTCGAAGTGGTTCGTAGTGCCACGGCCTTTCAGGCTCAAGTTTTAAATAAAGTTAGTGCGACGACCGGATCCTCGAAGAACAAGCTCCTCCAGGCTTCTTTGGGGATTCGGCCAATTCCTTTACTCGGTCGAGTCGCCGCCGGTGCCCCTCTTGAAAGAGCCCTTGAAAATGAATCCCTCGAAGTACCTCCCAATCTTATGAAAGATCCTGAGCAGTCCTATGCTCTCCAGGTAGAAGGACAATCCATGGTCGAAGAAGGGATTCACGATGGTGATTGGATCGTCGTTCATAAAAAAGAAGCAGCTCAAAATGGTGATTTAGTTATTGCTGTTATCGAGGGCGATGCAGGCCCCGAAGCCACCGTTAAGAGAATCTATTATCACCCTAAAAATTCATCAGATAAAAAAATCGAGCTTCGCCCTTCCAACTCACAGTTTTCTTCTATGTGGTATCCTGAATCCCAGGTTCAAATCCGAGGACATGTCACAGGCCTTTTAAGACAGTTTTAAAACCTAATTCTCACTCCTATACGTTCCATTTTGATAAAATTCGCCAATTCTTCCAAATTTGCTAAACTTTAAGATCACAGGGGGAATTATGAATTCAAAACTGAGTTTTGGCTTGTCAGCCTTTATTATCTCAACAGTCACAGTTTTAGCTTTTCAAAACTGTGGTCAAAGTGGGT
>DAHVKR010000060.1 GCA_027320785.1 Bdellovibrionales bacterium | reverse complement strand
AGATATTCACACCGCTCGCAATGGTAAAACCTTTGAGGTCAATAACACCGACGCTGAAGGCCGCCTCATCTTGGCTGATGCCTTAAGCTATGCCACTGAATTAAAACCTGCCGCTATCGTCGATGCTGCAACCTTAACAGGTGCTATGATTATTGCTCTCGGCAATACTCATACAGGCTATTTTACTCGCAACAATGACCTGAGTAAAAAAGTAGAGCATGCCTCAGACTCTTCTGGAGAGTGGGTCTGGAGAATGCCTTTGACTGACTTTCATGTCCAAGACATGAAAGGGACTTGGGCTGATCTTTCCAACATTTCCTCTAGCAAAGGTGCTGGCTCCGCAACAGCTGCTGCCTTCCTTGAGCAGTTTGTTGGCGAGGGAATCCCCTGGGCTCACTTTGATATTGCAGGAACTGGCTGGTCTGTTGGAAATCGCCTCAACTACTGCCCCCGAAAAGGCGCGAGTGGCTCTATGGTTCGCACTTTTGTCGAACTGGCTCGAGCCTCAGCAGCACATAAATAATAATTTAAAGTTGATTTTTGAAATCAAGGACAATAGCACGACCTGCTATTTCCTTGATCTCATCTGAACTAACCTTTACAGATCCATCTTTACCGATAAGTCGAATTTCATCTAGCGCCCACTTGCTGGGCCACTCATCTGTAATATTTTGTGTTTTAACTGTGACAGGCGTTGGTTGTTTGTATTCCGAGACTCCTTCGAAGGGAGTCTCATCAGCTAACTGCTGCCAGGGAATCCAAACAACCGCCGTTCTTCCCATATCATCTGATACTCGACAGGGAGCCTCGATATCCATTTGTCTTTTGCTCCCATTTACCGATTCACCATCTGCTATAAAACGAAAGTGAATAACGGGAAATTGATCACATGCCATTCTTTTACTCTGTAAACTAAAGGCACTACTCACGCCTCGTTCTTGGGAGTTTGCGCAAGCTGTGTTTTGCTCAGGCTGAGAATCTGAATAGATATAGTGACCGATCGTCAGTCCCATATAGCCATTTTCCCTCACCCCACGAAAACCCTTTACAATTTGTCGCACAATCGCCTGGTTAAGCTTATCGCCTGTCAGACAAGTCAAATCATAACTATTATGAATGGAGGCAATAGATCTCTCTTGCTCAAAACTGAAGTGACTCATAAAGATAACAAGGACAAACGCAAAAGAGGCCACAAGGGCGCCGGCACCTAAAATTTTATTCATGTTTTTATTTTAATACATACTCAGAGGAAACCAAGTCGAGTCCCGACTTAAGGCGCGGGTTCTCCACAAGAAGAACTCACAAACCCTTTGTAGGAAACACCCATTTCCTGAGCTTCTCGCCCAATGGCAAGGAGACCTAACTTTGCAGACCAGCCATAAACATTTTCCATCGGACACTGCTCTGGCCTAACCAGTAGGTCTGACATGCAAAGCCTTTTATAAAGAGCACCGGGGCTATTCAGACTTTCTGTTGCATCTTTTTCAGCATGAGATCTGAGAAACCCTCCGCCCAATTCGCAGCCGACCATATAAATAACAGGCTCTGCCGTTGCAACGCCCGATTGAATTCGAGAAGGGATTCCTTCTTGAATAATCACAGCCTCAACATCACGCCCCCCTTTAGCAGCTTTCATTTTCTTGCGTGACCGATACCCCCAATCTTTGATTTCTTGGGGACTTGCCACTTTGATAACAGCTAAACCATAGGTACCTGCATTATTTTTGATAAAGACGAAAGGCTTTTGCTCGATTTTTCTTTCCGCATAAGATTTCTGTAAATTGAGCAAAAACTCATTCACTTGATCTGCCAACGCACTTCGACTTCCCTCACTATTAATATCAAAGTCAGAGAACTCTTCCGTTTCGACTCTCATCAAAAAAGGATCTAGTCCTGCCAACTGAGAGAACTCATTCACAAGTAAATTGTAATGTTTAAAGTATCGAGACTTCTTTCTTTGATACCAGCCAAGTTCCCGAGGAGGGTTCAAGGGCACCTTGATTTGTCGACCCCACTCTTCTTGTGGATTCGAAAAATCGTTATTACTGATGACCAAGTCTGGCTTGAATTCGTCCCAAATAGGGCTATCGCCTGCGCCATTCCAGATCTCAATTTTTTTTCCTTGAGCAGACTCTAAAATCTTATTGCTTTCAAGGGCGCTAGGGAAGGCCGCTCTGACCTCATAGCCCGCCTCGTGCAACACGCGCATAATCGTTTCAATATTGTCTAAGTAGTAGGGATTCTGAGTATGCTCTTCCGTTATTAGAAGTATTCTTTTGAGGTCTGACTTGTAATGAGATCGTAAGTAATTTTTAAAAAGCTCTGGCAAGTTTTCCTGATCGACCGCACAAACATTATTAAAACCGGCTGGGTAAATGTTGGCATCCACATTGGTTACCTTATAACCCGCATCTCGAATATCATAGCTCGAATATATGGGAACTGGCAGATTATGAATTTGCTGGTTATACCATTCGCCGATGGCCTCTTTGTTTTGTATCGTATTCTGATGAACTATATTTTGAAACATAGAACCTACAAATTGGGATCTTTTGAAGTTTTGTCAACTGCTTTAGATGGTGAGGGGTCTATAAGCCTCCCCTTTCTCTCAAGCGCATTTCTTTTCTCGCTTTCGCGGCTTAAAGGAACTGCATCCCGAACCTTAAAGAGAGCCGCCTTCACCTGATCCTGATAATCATCGACAAGTTGGTAAAAACGCCAAACCACTCGAGACTCATGAAGATCTAGTGGCTTATACAACTGTATCTTTTGGAGAATCACATCCAACATATCAATACGATCGCGAATAACAGAGCCTAAAAGAGCTGCATTTTCCTCGTCGTTGGTGGGTCCTGACGAAAGAAGATCAAAAGATTTTTTAAAAAAGTTTTGGGCCAGCTCTAAGCTTCTTTCTGACCATACGGGATCACCCATTTCCATAGAGCGAATCAAATATTGGCTGGTTGAGTGAAAACGCTTTGCAAAGTCCATCCAGTTATTGGCATCAATAAACCGCACAGGAAAGCTCCCCATATGATAGAAAGTTTCAGCCCACCAAGCTTTTTGCTGGTTCACATGAACCTGTTGCAAATACATCTGCAAATTAGCTTCAACTTTTTTTGCATAGCTTTCTGAAACCTGCAGCTCACCCAAGGTGGCATACAGACCCGCTAGCCGAGATGGTAACTCCAAATCAGCTTTGTAATTGGGTAAGTCTTTCTTTTTGAGTTCGCACTCTTTAAATTGCGCCAAGGCCTGCGTCCACTGACCTTTTCTTTCATTGATTTCAGCGAGCTCAAACAAAGCTCTCGTCGAAAGCTCAGGCTCAACTGATTGAGCAGATGCATAAACTTCCCTTAAAAGGGGCTCGGCCTCGTCCGTTTTTTGCGCCCTTAAAAGATCAACGGCTTGATCCCATAAGGATCGATAATAACTAAGGCCTGTGGGCTGCCTTTGAAACATTTGGCATGAGGTCCCTAGAAATAAACACAAAACTAAAAAGACTTTTTTCACTCAAAAGCCCTCATCATATCATCAGACATTTCTTTTAGTTTTTCCAAATCATGTGATGATTTAAGAGTATCATAAATTTTCATGACCCTTACATCTTGCGGCCATCTGCTCATGAGTTCAATGGCTGTTTTTTGATTCGCGCTCAACAGCGTCAGAAGCTTTCGAATTTGCAGACCTTGTTCTTCACTGAACCCCTCAAGATGCAGGGTCTCGCCATCTTCTGGCCAAGCCCTATTCATAATCACCCGCCTTAGATGATAGCCTTTAGATTTGATTTCACGTGCGTGCTCGAGACTTTCGAGAATTTTAAGCTCATCCTGTGTCGTCACAATTGTAAACTCAGTTTGATCATCCTTAAGAAGGTCATGGCTTTTTTTAATCTGATCGCGCAACTGATCCTGAAAATAGTGGATGGATTTAAAAAAGTCCCCTATTTGCTGAATAAACTCAGACCCCGTTAACAACTCGAGAACTTTAAATACTTGTCGAGTTCCGGTGCTGATAACTCGAGACCAAATTGTATGATCTTCATCGCCAATCCAGCGAAACCATTTGGCAATCTTGTCCTGAAAAAGAGTCATCAGACGTAAAGGTGCCTCTAAAAATTGCCAAGCATGTTCCGCCGGAGGCGTGTCGAGTACAATCACATCATAGTCACCACTCCGAGCGCGATGATAAAGCTCAATAAGAGCCGTAAAATCTTGCGACCCCTGAAGCTGTGTCTTCAAAGCAATGTAGAGTTTATTACTTAAAAGTTTATTCACTAGAGGATTTTTTTTGGCAGCCATTTTAACAAAAGAATCGAATATCTCTCCGTGATCGAGCACCATGGCGTGCAGCTCTCCCTTAAGTCCCTCAAAAGGAACTCGCGCCGCGCCCTTCTGGCCTTGTATTCCCAACGCCTGCGCCAATCGCCTCGAAGGATCTATGGTCAAAACGAGAACTCTTTTGCCTTGAGAGGCCCAGTAAAAACCAAAAGCTGCGGACACTGTTGTTTTACCTACACCTCCGGGACCCATTTGAATAAAAATTCGAGGCTTCATTGTCATACGAAACCTCTAAAATCTTCATAAGAATGAATCCTTTCCAGTAAAGGCATCAGCCGAATGGCGTTGTCTTTTTCCTTTAAAACCTGAATGGCTGTCTCTTGTTGAAAGAGCTTGTTATGAAGCGCTTGTAAGAGAAGCTGACTTTTGTTTTGTAAATCTCGAGCTTTTAAAGTTGTGTTTAAATAGCGATTTAACACAAGACGCGAGTTCCAATTCAATTCTTTTTTCAGCGTATCATACAGTTCAAAAGACTCCGTCAACACCAGCTCTTCCGCGAGAGTTACAATGTGACAATGGCACATACCAGATTGAGCTAATACTTCCTGCATTTTTTGACTCTGCTCATGCATGGGACCAAATTGAATGGTCTCAGCCATTGCTTCTGGGGCACGAAGTAAGTTTAGAAAGTGACCTGTTGCATAGGCATCAACGACTAAGACCTCATGATCTCCATGGGGTCCATACTGACGCGGAGAAGATGTAATTTGTCCCATAACTGATAACTCCGCCAAGGCCGGGGCCACCTGTATCAAACTTTGACTAATCGGATTTTCAAAAAAAAGTTTGTACAACGCTTGAACTTTCACAAGCGATAAAACATAGCTTTTAAGGCATTCTTGAGAGGACCAATGGGCCACTTCCAGTTGATTTTCAACTTTTTGAGGCTTGTATTGAAAAGAACGGCCAAAAAGAGACGCATAATAACTTCTCTCTCCAATCTCGACGAGAAGAGTCTTTTTCCCCCTCAGGGCAAACTCATGCGCTAAGAGGGCCGCATAGGTGGATTTTCCAACCCCACCTTTCCCCGTGACGAAGTGTATTTCTTTCAAAGGACCCTTAATTTGTTGCGTCAATTTTCTTGCCTTTTCAGAGTGGTTTTCCTAGTATCCCACAGCATTTTAAACATTCAATCATTCATCGGAGAAATCAATGAAATCTAGTGTTGAAAACATTTCTTCTCTTCAGCGCCGACTACACGTTGAGGTCCCTGCGGCCACTGTGGCTAGCACATTTGATAAACATTATTCAAACATTCAGAAAAATGTGCAGCTGAAGGGCTTCCGAAAAGGCAAAGTCCCTCTGGCGACTGTTCGCTCTATGTATAACGACCGCATTAAAATGGACGTTGTTCAGGATCTGATCCAAAATCACTACTCACAAGCGCTTTCAACTCACAAATTGGATCCCATTGGAAATCCTGAATTTGAATTTGCAGATCCCATCGAAGGTGTGGATTTCAAATTTTCAGCTGAATTCGATGTACGCCCTGAAGTGGCACTTAAAAAATATGAGGGCCTTGAAGTCGAAAAAGAGAAACTAAATTTCGATGATAAACGTGTTGATGCTGTTTTAGAAAATATCCGCACTAAAAATGCGACTTTATCGGACGTGCTTGAAGATCGTCCCGCTCAAGAAGGCGACGTGGCTGTGATTGATTTCGACGGTTCTGTTGACGGAAAACCTTTAGAAGGTGGTCAAGGAACGGATCATCAGCTTGAACTTGGAGCCAAGCAATTTATCGAAGGTTTCGAAGAAGGTGTTGTCGGCATGAAAGTTGGGGCTGAAAAAACTCTCCAACTCAAATTTCCGACTCCATACCATGCAAAGGAATTAGAAGGAAAACCAGTTGAGTTCAAAGTGAAGCTCAAGTCTTTAAAAAAGAAAGAGCTTCCCGAACTAACAGATGAATTCATTAAAAAAATTGGTGGCGACCAAGATCTCGCCACATTAAAAGAAACAATTAAGAATGATATGATCGAAAGCGATAAAAAGCGTGTCGATGACGCCTTTAAAAATCGTCTGATTCGTAAGTTAGCAGAGGAAAACCCAGTTGATGTACCCCCTCGTCTTTTAGAAGAGCAAAAAAAGTCTCTCATTGAAGACTTTAAAAATAGAATGCAAAGCCAAGGGATGTCTCCTAGTGATTTCGAAGGTTATGTTCAAAAATGGGATGCCGATTTTGCCAACAGCGCTAAAGAAATGATTCAATCAAGTTTCTTGATCGATGCTATTGCTCAGAAACATGACTTAACCTGCACACAAGAAGATATCGACACGAAGTTGAAAGACTACGCAACTCAAACAGGAATTGAGCTCGAGAGAGTCCAGGAGTTTTACTCTAAACCTGAACAAATCAGTCGACTCACTTATTCTGTAACAGAAGAAAAAGTTATTAAGTTCCTCATGCAGACAGCTCAAGTTAAAGAAGTGGATGCGAGTCAGTTAAAGGATAAAGAATAATCTTTTAAGCTCATATCAGCTTAATATAAAAAGGCCAGACTCACCTCTGGCCTTTTTTATTATCGGCAATAGTTTAAATTCCGGAAATAAAGCTGACAAATGGTGTAAGGACGATCGCAATCATTTGGATCTGCCGAGGTCACACTTTTTGATTCACAAGTTCTATTTTTTCCACGAGTCACTGTCACAGAAAACTGACCAGAGGCCAATGCGTCCCCCGCTGCACTTAACAATTTATACTGAATTTGATTGGTCCCCACCTTGAGAAGTGGTCTTTGAAAAAGAGAATACACGCCCAAGTTTACTTCTGAAGATCTCCCGCTGACCCCGTCATAGGCAACCATGGTTTTTTGAGTTCGACCTTGAGCTGTTGCCTCTAACTCAACTTGTGTTGCCCGATTGTTCTGGGGGCCCAAAAATATATCGTAGGGCCATGGATCTAAAAACACATCACGGCAAACAATAGTCTTCGTACTGCTCCCACATCGAACGCTCAGAGAG
>DAHVKR010000005.1 GCA_027320785.1 Bdellovibrionales bacterium | reverse complement strand
TCTTGAGCGGATGTTACAAAGCTATGGTAAGGGCAAGAGGGTGTGGTTGTATGGGCGATCCGCTGGGGCTCATATTGCGCTCTGTTTAGGGATTCAGTTTAAGGATAAAATTGAAGGCATTATAAGTCTTTATCCTGTGACTGACATGGAAAAATTTTATCGCTGGGGTCATGAATTCGATATTCTCAACACTCGAAAGTTGCTCAGAAGATTATTGGGTAGCTCTCCTGAAGAAGGAGCAAAAATTTATCAAGAGGCAAGCCCATTGAATAAAATAACATCCGATTATCCTCGAGTTCTTCTCGCACACGGAGCTAGAGATCCACTTGTTCCTATTGAACAATCTGATTTGTTTTCTCAGAAACTGACGGAAAACAACGTCTCCTACACATATTTAAGGTTAACGCGTGCAACACATGGATTCGATGTATTTTGGAACGGGGCTAGTTCGCAGGCTTTTAAGATCTACTTGAAATCGTTTTTAAAGAATACAACTGAAATCAAATAGTCTATTTGAGAAGGTAAATAATTCAATCATGACAAATATCTGTGCATGGTTCTTGCTCTAAAAAATCCAGAACAAATTAGAACACTTTGAAAGTGCCGATTCTTGACCATTTTCTGACTAAAAGGAAATCTTTTTCATTCTATTTTTTTTTGATCAGCAATTCTATTTTTTTTGATTATGTTCCCTCCGAATTCAAAATTTATGGACCACGAAAACCATAAACAAACGCGATTTAAATATCGCAAAACAAAACCTTAAAAGGGGGAAATATGAAAAAATCATTGATCGCTTTGAGTGCCGTGTTGGGGATGGCTATGAGCGCGCAAGCTAGTCTAACGGGATCGTTGAAGAATGCTTCTAACGATTCATTAGATGCAGCTCAGTCTATTGCAGACGGAATCATGAAGGGTTCTGTGAAAATTTCGAATATGTCTGTTAAGGGTGTAGGCTTAGCAGCTGATGGCTCTCTTTTCATCGTTCAAAAAGCTGAGAGTGCAGCTCAAAAAGGATCTGACTTAGCTGTTAGTGCTGGTAAATCAGCATGGAACGGTTCAGTTATGGTTTTCACATCTACTAAAGATATGGTTTCTGCAACAGTTGATTCAACTAAAAAAGCTATTCTTGTGACAATCGATCAATCAGGTCGAATTGCAACAACAGTTTCTACAAAAACTATTGCTGTTGCAAAATGGTCTGCGAATGAAACTCAATTTGTTGGTCAAGCAGCTCTTGACGTTTCTGGTAACATCATTGCTGTTACTTATGATTCTTCTAAAAAAGCTCTTGTCAGCACAGGTCGCGTGATTGGTAAAGCTATGACATTGACAGGCGAAAGTCTTCAGTTTGTTTCTGCTAAAACTTCTGAAGTAACTCAATCAACTGTTAATACTTCAGGCAAATTCTTAACTTACTCTTCAGAGAAATCTGAAAACCTTATGATTTTAACTGCTGATACAGTTAAAAACCTTTTCGAAAATACAAAAGTTAGAAACTAACTTTTAATATAAAAATCTTTGAGGCTCTCAAGGTCAATCTTTGAGAGCCTTTTGGAATCAAGATTGTTTACAGAGGGAACATGTATGAATAAAACGATTCTATCAATTGTCGGGTTATTGAGTTTTTCGGTTTTGTCTTATGCTTCATCTGGTGCCAACTCATGGGCGAACACTCAAAAACAGCTTAAAGAACCTCAGCTTTGTGATATCCGTCAAAACCCGAACCTTTGCGAGTGTCATGCTCCCAGTAAATCTCAGATTTCAAATGCCTTCAGTTTAACTTTGGCCGTAGGTCAAAAAATTAAAGCGCTCGAAGAAAGCGAAAAAAAAGCCGGTCGTGATCTAAAAGTTGTTGTCATTGAAAGAGCTGGATCAAGTCTTGAAAACTTTCTGAGCTATAGTGATTACAACTCCAAAGGGCAAATTCAAAACTTCAAGCAATTCTTAGATGAGATGATCGTACAATCTTCAATAGACTCATCTATAGGTCATGTAGCACTCAACTGGCGTCAAATGTTAAAAAGAGAAACGCCACAACGTCCTCTTCAATATTCTCATATTGCCTTAGCGTTTAAAAACCATCCCAAATCAGATCAAAACTTGGGATTTTGGCAAATTAATCAATTACTTTATAACTGCACGGATGGGCACTCATCTGTTTTTCAAACAGGTATGACTTCCTTTTTCTTAGATGATATGAAAAATTATAAGGCACGTATTCTTGTCTTACCTCAAGAGGTTCAAGATCGCCTAGAAGACCTAGTTCTTCACCATAAAGAGCAGTATCAGTTTTTATCACCTCATTATAATGCCGCTTCTCTTTATAATGACTTAAGACAACAGAATTCGAATTCTTGGGTTCTTGAGATGATTGCAGCGGCTATGGCAGAACCCGGAGCCGTTCAAAATAGAGAACAAGCCGTGAACTATTTAACTCAAACAGGCTACATGGGGACAAAAGTTCGGCCCAAAGGTGTTTACAGTTTGATTGGGTTGGCAGCGCCCTTTTTGCCGAAAACAGTTTGTTTATCAGCTCAGCCTGCTGCTTCAGCATACGCACTAGCTGAAGTTGTTACGCCCCTCTCTGTCGATGAGTATCTGAAGAGAAGAGGAGCCTTGACTTCGTTGTCTGATGTTTCGATTCGATCTTTACCTGAAAATACGAAAAGTCAGAAAAAGGTAAAATGTGATCGTGTTGAGTAAGCTTATCGATTCTGATCAATAAAAGATTTGAGTTCTGTCCAGTATTCTGGAACTGCAAATATATCTCCGTGGCCTTTGCCAGCAATAGTTGTAAAGGTCACGAGTCCTTTTGGAAACTGTTCACTCAAGTCTTTTCCAAAGCTCCAAGGAATCAAATTATCTTTTGAACCATGATGCATAAGGCCTGGGATATGAATTTGCGGAGCTGCCGCATAAGAATCCCACTCATTTTTTTGATACCAGCTTTCTGAGAGCTGACTGGCCAGTCCTCCAAATATTTCTTTTGCTAATTTTCTTACGCTTGTCCAGGCACTGTCCATGACGAATGCTTTTATAATCGTTTGATTTTGAAGAACAACCTGAGCTGTTACGGCAGATCCTAAAGACCATCCCCAGACGATAACGGGAGATTGGGGGAATTTTTTATGTGTCCAAAGAAGAGCTGCGTTGGCAGAGGCTAAGACACTCTCTTGAGTGAGAGGACCTGTGCTTTTGCCGTAGCCAGGATAGTCCACAACCACAAAGTGAGCTCCTAGGGTTTCCATTTTAGCCAGAAAGTGACTTGTGTAAAGGGAACCAATGTTTTCAGCATTACCATGGAGATGTAGGATGACGGGAGCTTGGGGATTTTGCGTTTCAGTCCAATACCAAAGATGAATTTTCATAGCACTCGAGCCTGAGCTAACTTGTAGGTAGTCTTGGCCATAGCCTTCGGGTGGCTGAGCAGGAACAGCCGTTTTGTTGGCAGTCGCCGCTGCATAGAGATAACCTTGAGCCATACTCTGAAGATTTCCTCCGCAGCCTAAAAAGAAAAGAGGAGTTAAAAGAACAAGAAAACTGAACTTAAAAAATGGAGTGGTACTTTTCATTTAAAGCCCTTTGAAATGATTAATTATTTAGCTTTTCGGTCAGGCTAGGGCGTGGAAAGATTGTCCTTGGTCTAGAAGGAGATCGAGAGAGGCATTTCTATACTTTTTATCTGTCAAATCTATAGACATTGAAAGAGTTGAGGTCAAGCTGCAACAAGTGAATTCAAACCATGGAGTTTGGCTTAATAAAGTGGGTCAAGAAATCGTCTGTGGAAAAAATATGAAGAGCAAAAAGATTTCTTGTTCTTTAAATGTAGATGATAAAGGCATACTTTAGTTTTGAATAATTAAGATAAAAGAACAAAATAAAAAAAGAATACCATTTTGGTACAAGTAAGATGTTTAGACGCGGAACGACCAGATTAATTTTTTTTTAATCACATATAATATAAAAGTGAATTTCTAAGCTGCCGATAAGTACGATGTTAAACCGAGGCATAACATCAAGAATCTATCTTTTGACAAGGCAATACTAACGGCAAAGAGTTTTCAGAGCAAATGGAAAAAGACTCTGGTATCTATCATTTTATTTAACATTGTTGCCATTGGTATTACTTTTTATTTTGGTTATGAGCATCTCAGTAGTTATGAAAAAATTGTTCAAACGAGCCTGAATAACCTTGAGTCTCTTCGTTTATCTAATGAGCTTATAATTATAGCTCAAGAGGTAGATGCTCCAGGGAACGATATTTTTACTTCAAAAAATGTTCAGTTTGAGGAGGGTCGATATAAAAAAGCGACTCGAGATTTTCAAAATCATTATCAACTTCTAAAACACCATATAAAGAAAAATTCTTCTTCGGAAGAATTTCCACAGAAAGAGGAGTGGTACAGTCAAGTTGACTATCATATAAATGAAATGACGGTTCAGTCACAAATGATTTTTGACTATTACAGAAATGGTAAATTAGAAAAAGCAGCGGCCTCCATGGCTAAAACAGATTATGCCTATGGAAAAATGCTTAAAGTGCTTGAGAAGTATAATCAAGATCAAATTCAAAAACAAAAGAACCTTGCTCTTCAACATCAGAAAAAATTGAACACTGCTTGGTATGAGGAGAACTTATTTTTAATTCTTATCTTATGTGCACTCCTTATTGCCTCTTATTATAGTTTTCAACTCATCCGGTATGCAAGAAGATCCAATGAGTCGGTACTTTGGAGCCTAACAATAAAAAAGATCCTTCATGATGCTGAAAAACGATGCCGAGACGAAAGTAGTCAAGATGGGATTATTTCATCTATATTAACTGCGCTATCCGAGAGTGAGATCTTCAGTTTATCAATATATTGGCAATGGAATAAAAAAAAGAGTGAACTAAAGTATCAAGAAGGATTTAGTGATAATTCTGGAGAAATGAGTCTTTTTTTAGAACGTTCTCGGCAAGTAATATTTAAAGCAGGGGAGGGATTACCAGGTCGTGTTTTTGAGAAAAATGAAGTCAGTTGGATATCATCGATATCTCAAGATTCAAATTTCCCCCGTAAATCTTATGCGATTCAGGCTGGCTTGGTATCTGGATTTGCTATTCCCGTTTTGATTGATGGTCAAGTTATAGGTGTTATCGAAGCTTTTTCAAAACACTCCATTTTAGATGCTGAGTCTTTGTCTGATGAATTAGAGGTTTTTGTGAAATTTGTAGATTCTAAATTTATTAAATTACGTCTCCAGGCAACTGAAAATGAAAAAGATCAGATCTTGCAAGCTATAAACTCCACAGCGATAGTGGCTACCACAGATGTGAAAGGTAAAATTCTAGATGTAAATGATAAATTTTGCGAAATTAGTGGGTACTCTCGAGAGGAGCTTATTGGTAAAACTCATCGCATAGTGAATTCTGGAGCTCATCCTAAAGTTTTTTTTAAAGAAATGTGGCAAACTCTTTTGGCCGGTCAAACATGGACTGGAGATATTGAAAACAGAAGTAAAAATGGGGATCCTTATTTCGTGAGAACTGTGATAACACCCATTTTAAATCAAGATGCAAAAGTGATAAAAATGATGGCTATCCGATTCGATCTTACGGGCCAGAGAAAAATAGAGAGACAGCTTATTGAAGCTCAAAGTATATCAAAAATTGGAAGCTGGACATATGATTTAAGATCTAGTGAGCAGGTTTGGACAAGTGAGAATTATAAAATATTTGAAATTGAAGAGGGACAATGTCCGGAAGTTTTATATCAGCTTTACAGAGAAAGAGTCCACCCAGATGATATTGAGAGATTAGATACACTTATCGAGAGAGCAAAAAATTACGGTGAAGATTTTGTCTATAATCATCGAGTTGTGTTGGATAGTGGTCAAAGAATTAAATTTGTTCAAGGTATTGGCAAAGTAACATGCGATGAATCAGGTAAACCCATCTTCATTTCAGGAACCTGCCAAGATCAAACTGAAATGATGTTACAACAAATCAAACAACGTCAATTGGCTGAGTTTAACTCTGCCATTATTCATAGCGCAAAGTTTGCTATTATTACCACAGATTTGAACGGCATTATCAACACATTTAATGATGAGGCCGAGAAGATTTTAGGTTATCGAGCCGATGAGCTCATAGGCCAAAAAAGTCCAAGAATTTTTTATGATACTCATGAGTTAGAAGAGGCGGCTCGTCAATTTTCTTTAGTACTGGGCATCAAGGTGGGAGTGGGCTTTGAAACCTTTATTGCGAATGCGGTACATGGTGAGTATGACGAGCGTGATTGGACCTTTGTTACAAAGTCAGGCTCTCGTGTTCCTGTTCGTTTGATTGTATCGGGTCTATATGGTGTTTCAGGCGAGTTGGAGGGCTATATTGGAATAGCTCGTGACATGACTGAGCAAATCGAACTGCAAAAACAAATTGAGCTTGAAAGAGTGAAATCAACTCATAATGCAAAATTGGCCTCTTTGGGTGAGATGTCGGCTGGAATTGCTCATGAAATTAATAATCCACTCGCGATTATTACTGGGAATACAAAGCTTCTCAAGAGAATGAGGGAAGATGAAGTTCGTTTTGAGAGTAAAGTCGAGCAAATTATAAAAGCCACTTCGCGAATCGAAAAAATTGTGAAAGGCCTCAAAAAATTTTCTCGCTCAACGGTTGGGACAGAGTATAAGGTTCATGGGCTGGATCATATTATTTCGGAATCTCTTATTATTACGGAGGCAAAAGCTAAGAGACATGATGTCAATATTAAGCTCAGTATTGAGTCAGAGCTTTGTATTTATTGCGATGAAGTTGAGATAGAACAAGTGATTGTGAACTTAATTAACAATGGGGTCGATGCTATCAAGAATACTGAGGATAGATGGCTTGAAATCAAAGCTTTTTCAACACAGGATCGGATCGTACTTCAAATCATTGACTCTGGACATGGAATTTCTGATGAAATTGAAAAGAAGCTGTTTCAACCTTTTTTTACGACTAAGGGTGTTGGCGAAGGAACAGGGTTGGGACTTTCAATTACAAAGGGTATTTTAGATCAACACGAAGCCACAATCGAATTGAATAAAACCTTAGGAAATACTTGTTTTGAGCTCAAGTTTCCAAAGCCTCGAGAGGTTCAAAGTGCCGCTTAAAGTATACTATCTGGATGATGAACCAGAACTAGTTGAAATTTTCAAAGATAGTTATTCTTCAAAGGATTTTGAGATTACTGGTTTTACTCAACCCGATCAGGCCGTTAAGATTATTCAAGAAAATCCACCGGATGTTTTATTCATTGATTACAGACTTCCCAATACGACGGGTGATAGGATTGCGCAAAAAATTGATTCCACAATACCTAAGGCTCTTATTACGGGAGACCTTTTTCTTCAGCCGATTACACACTTTGATATAATTTTTAAAAAGCCTTATGACGATGATGAAATCATCAGTTTTTTGAATAAAATAAAAGAAAAGCTTAAGATTTAACGACAAAGACCTTTTGATTGGAGCTGCATAAGTTCATTTTTTGCAGCATTAAAATCAAGAAGTGTTAAAGCTATTTCACCATTCATGTAAAGAGTGTAGCAATGAGGCCATGTAGAGCCACAGGCGCGACCATCAATTTCAACGATCGTGCAAACGGGCTTGGGACCTTCAGTTTCTTTTTCACAAGAAATAGTGAGAGGTTGGTTTTCCATGTTAAAAGTGATGGAACTGCCACCTTTTAATCGAACGGTTTGTGTGACTGATGTTGTTGCGTAAGCTTGTCCTATGCATAGAATGGTGAGAGTCGCCACGAGTGCCTTATTCATAGTATACCCCCCGGTAATGAAAGTGTTTTACCACTCTCTAAAATGATTCTCGTAAAAATAGTTGCGGAGTGAAAAGTCTTTAGGATTGTCTAAAAAATAATCGTAGAAATGATTTAATTGGTGGCTCCGGAGAGAATCGAACTCTCACGTCCTTGCGGACACTGGATTTTGAGTCCAGCGCGTCTACCAATTCCACCACAGAGCCATCTTAGGTTTGATTGAAACGAGAAACCGAATCTAATGAAAGAGAGGCTCTCCAGCAAGATTTTTTAGGGCCAAAATGGCCTTTATGGACGATGTGTCACTGGGGTTTTTTACTTTTCTTCAGGGTCTGTCACGTCTGTGGTCACTTTTAAAGGCCTGTAAAAAATATCTGGCATTTCAGTTATTTAGTTATTTTGAGGGGTTAGTCGCGGGTTTATCAGAGCCCAAAGTTGGCATGCGGCATGCTGTTGCAGATTACGGACACAAAACCAACAACCGGATTCTTCTAGGGGAAGAACCGCCACAAGGAGTTTTTTATGTATAAATCGCTCTCGCTCGTGTTGGCGATCAGTGTAATATCCGCCATGGGGTATGCGCAGACAGCCAATCTTGATAATGAAGTCGATGCTGAATTGAATCAGATGTATTCGGCCTCTCAGCCCGCAGCAGTTCAAGCTCAAAAAGTGGAAGTTCCACAAGCTGCAAAAGCTCAACCTATTCAGGTTCAGCAGGCTGCAACGGCTCAACCGACTCAGGCCGCTGAGCAAACAGCTCAAACAACGGCACCTGTATCAGCTCAGCCAATCTATATTTTGAATCAAGCGACACCGACAGCGAATTCTCAATCGACGTCGACGGCTGCTAACATTCAAAAGCAACCCACGACTGTCGTAGAAGCAACTCCTTTAACGGAATCTCGCGCTGAAGCATTAAGAAAGGCTCGTGAAGAAGCCGAAACGAATACTGAAGCGAAGATTGTTGAAAAATTGGAGCAGTCACGTCTTGATGATGAGAAACGTCGTGCGCAAGCTCTTTTTGGTGACAAGCTCAACGGATCCGCTCAACAGGCAAATCCAGAGCAAGCGCCAGCTGCCGCTCCTCAGCCTCAGGTAAATCCACAAATCATAATTATTCCTCAGCAAGTAGCTGCACCTGCGGCACCCGCAGCTGATGAGGTAAAAAAAGAAGATACTTCAACTGCAGAAGCAGAAGTGAAAGAAGCTGATAAAACAGAAGCTCAATTAGCGGCTTCTATGCCAGTTGTTCCGCCTGCGCCCGTTGTTCAGAAATATTTCTCAGGTATCATTGGTGTTCCTACGATCGATGGAGACCAGGATGTTCAAGGTAACTACTCTTTAGGTTTTACCTTCGGGAATAAGTACAATGATTCTTATGCAGTGGAAGGTTCATTCATTTACTCTAACTATGAATCTAAAAACGTAAATGGTTTTTGGAACTATGGTACTCCGACTTTGTTTGATGTGAATCAATACTCAGGCGTATTTGCCGGTAAGGTTTATCTGATGCAAGGTATGGTGAAACCTTTGATCGGTGGTTTAGCTCAGTACTCTTACCGAGAGTTCGTAGTTTCGGATAAAAACTACTATAAGCCAAATCCTTCTAAGTCTGATTCTCACTCTGTGGATTTGGGCGCGATGATTGGTGTGGAAGTCGAATTCAGCCCCACTATGACAGTTGGTTTGGATGCTCGTTATATGAAGAACCTTGTGGTTCGACGTAATTACAGCACAGATAGCCTCAGCAATAACTACTATCAAAATCAAGTTAACTATCAATGGGGTTACAGAACACCTATTGAGAATTTAGATTACTATACACTTTCTTTATCCGCTAAAATGACTTTCTAATAGAAGGTTATCTAGCTTAATACTTGTGGTTGGTTGTCAAAGGCCAGAGGTTCAAATCAAAAGGTTTGGACCTCTGGCCTTTTTTATTTCCTTCGAAGAGTCCTTCATGTAGCATAAAGGTGTGTTGAAGGTATGGCTTATTTTATTTCAAGTTTTAAGTTTGAAGGCAGCTCCGCTTGTGTTGACTCAAACAGTGGGGACCAGTGCTTTTCAAGTGGTGACCTCCCGAGAGGTTCAAGCCATGGAGTTGGTCGCGCAGGCTCTTGAGGGTGAAACAAAAACGCCTTTAATTGAGCTGTCAGGAAATGCAGCCAATCGAACTCTTTATGAAATTGCTATTTATCGTGAAGCTCAAAGTTTAGCGGCGATCAAAGAAGACCCTGAGGTTATCGCAAAGCTCGTAGCGAGTGTTCAAAAACGCTTACAAAAAAAGCCTGAATGGAAAAAACTGCACGTTAGCGAAAGCGAGTTAAAATCATGGATCGAGAGGAAAAAAGTGGCCTCAGATTATATGAAGTTGAAAGCGAACTCCTTGACGGGAATTATCACGGATCAGGAAATTCAAGATTATTACACACAAAACCGAGTTAAGTTTGGGTCGACTCCTTTAGAGGCTCAAAGAGATAACATCCGTCTTTTTTTACAAAAGCAGAGCCAGAAACAGCGGGTTCGCGAGTGGATGACAGCATTGAAAAGTAAGTATCAAATTCGAAATGATCTAGCGGATGCGGGTCAGGCTCATCCCTTTGAGTTCAATTCTTCAGATCATCCTGGGTTGAAATGTAATGATACGAAAACTCCAACTCACCCCTGAGGATCAGGCTTTCTTTGAGAAGTGGTCTTTAGGCGTTGAAAGAACCCTTTATTTTAACTGGACTCCTGAAGGTCTTTTGGAGTCTTATCGAAAAGAAGAGTGTTGGGGGCTTTGGAACACTGAAGGCTTGCAGTCGGTTGTTTGCTTTTTAAAGCCGCCTTTAGAGGTCCGAGAAATCCTTTGGTTGGCCACATCGAAAAAAGCTGAGGGTCAGGGGCTTATGAGATCTTTACTGAGTTTTGTGCTCGATAACCCATCCATTAACGCGCACAGCCATGACGTCTCAGGCTTCCTTGAAGTCCTATTGGAAGTTCACGAAAAAAACCTAAAAGCCATCAAACTCTATGCTGGTTTGGGGTTTAAAGAGGTTGGGAGACGAAAAAATTACTATCGAGATGGGGCTTCCGCCCTCCTGATGGCCTATAAAAAGCCCTAAATGGTGCCTCTCCTTGATCTTAGGCCCTAATCAGTGTATTCCAATGTCTGAAGGCCCAAGATGGGCCTTTTGTTTTTATATAACCCATGAAAGAGAGAAAACTCGATAACAGGGATTTGAAGTTGAAGTTTCTCAGATCATGACGAGTCTAAAGTAAATGAGTGAATGGTTCACAAAAGTTGAAAGTGTTTGCCAAGAGGTCGCTCAACGCGAAGGTTGCTTTTTATACGATGCAGACTTTAGAGGAACAGGTGGAAATCGTACTCTCCGTGTTTTTATTGATAAAGAAGGGGGAGTCGGCCTTGAGGATTGTGCACAAGTTTCTCATTCACTGAATGAAATCTTAGATCAGGAGGACTTGATACCGGGGGGTCCTTATCACTTAGAAGTTTCAACACCTGGTGTAGACCGTGTTTTACGAAAACCTTGGCATTTTGAAAAAGCTGTAGGCCAAAAGATTTGGGTTAAAACAGGTATTGCTTTTGAAGAGCTGGGTGTGCAAGAGCCCACTTTAAAAAAAGCAAAACAAATGGAAGCAGTGTTAAAAGAGGTCAAAGACGACCAAGTAGTTCTTGAGAATAAAAAGGGAAAAGGCCCATCAAGTGATGTCAGCCTTCCTTTGAATCAAATCGAGAAAGCTCATGTTGTCTTTGAAATGCCGAAAAAATTAAAACCGTAATGTTAAGGGACAGCCCGATTGAGGGTATTGTCGATGAAAGGGAATTATGGCTGAAAATATGTTCTCAGAATTAAGCCGGGTTATCGAGCAAGTTGGAAAAGATAAAGGAATCGATAAGCAAGTTGTTGTGGATGCAATTACACAAGGAATGCTCTTAGCTGCTCGCAAAAAGTATGGAACTTACCGAGAAATCGAGGCGAGCTATAATGACGAAACAGGCGAAATTGAGCTTTATGAATTTAAAGAAGTTGTTAAGAAGGAAGATTTCATCGATGAAGAGGTCGAAATTCCTTTAGATGAAGCATTGAAGTTGGATCCTCAAGCTCAGCTGGGTGATGATATTGGAATTAAGATGGACGCGGCGGATTTGGGACGAATTGCGGCTCAAACAGCCAAGCAAATTATCTTACAAAAAGTTCGAGATGCTGAGCGTGAAATTATCTTTAATGAGTTTGAACAAAGAAAAGGCGAAATTGCATCCGGTATTGCACGTCGTGTGGAAAAGGGTGCTATCGTTGTTGATTTGGGACGAACAGAAGCCTTTATTCCACCTCGAGAGCAGATACCAGGAGAACAATATAAGCCAGGCGATCGTATTCAAGGATTTCTTCTTGAGGTTCGTCAGAGCACTCGTGGTCCTCAGATCATTATGTCGAGAGCTTCAGAGCAATACTTGATTAAGCTTTTTGAACTTGAAGTTCCTGAAATTTACGACGGTATCGTTGAAATTATGGCGGCGGCTCGTGAGCCTGGGCAAAGAGCTAAGATCGCGGTTCGCTCAAAAGATGCAGCTGTGGATCCAGTGGGTGCCTGTGTGGGCATGAAGGGTTCTCGAGTGCAAAATATTGTCCAAGAACTTAAAGGCGAAAAAATTGATATCGTTCCTTGGGATGAAGATGTCACACGTTATGTCGTGAATGCTTTAGCTCCCGCTGAAATCGCAAAAGTTTTCGTGGATGAAGTGAACCGTGAAATGGAAATTGTTGTTCCAGATACTCAGTTGAGTCTTGCTATTGGTCGCAAGGGACAAAATGTTCGTTTGGCAGCCAAGTTAACGGGATGGAAATTAGACATTCTTTCAGAAAGTACTCTTTCAGCTCGAACTGCCGAGAGTATTTACAACTTGATGCTCTTACCTGGAATGAACGAGACAATGGCTCAAAATATCTATCAATCTGGTTTTGGATCCTTCCAAGTATTGGCCCAGTCAGCTACTGAAGAGGTTATGAGTATTCCGGGATATGATGATCCTGCGAAGGCTGAAAAGATTATTCAGGAAGCGAAAGATTTGATCACTAAGTATGAAGAAGAGGGAACTCCAATTCCTTCATTGCCGACAGTGGCCGTTGCAAAAGAAACAAAATCAGCAGGGTCGTCTAAGGAACAAGCTGAGCAGCGTTTGAAAGAGGAGCTTTCAAAACTGTCACAGGACGGCCAAGAGTAAAAACAAAGAGGAGCGTTAAGAGTGAGCAATCCAAAAGTCTTTGAATATGCAAAAGAAATCGGGATGACCCCGCTGGCCTTGATGGATAAAATCCGTGAATGGCAGTTGCCGGTGAAGTCTCACATGGCAGAGTTAGAGCCGGAAGTTCTTGAGCAGCTCAAAGTAAAACTTCATGGCGAAGATAAAGCGGCTGGAGAGACAAAACCTAAAAAAACAGCAACGCGAAAAAGCTCAGCTAAGAAAAAAGAGGGGACTGCCGTTGCGGCTAAGGCAAAGGGAACTGCTGCGACAAAGAAAGCTAAGTCGACAACAGTTGTTCGTCGAAAGGCTTCGAAGACAAGTGCAGAAGCTACGGAAGTGGCAGCTGCTGATAAGACAGCGACTCCAGCCTCAAGTGAACCTCAAAATTTTGAAGAAAATCAGATTCAAGCAGCTGATGTTGCGGCAAATGCTGTGACAGCAGCTCCTGAGATTGAAGCTACACCTGCGGCAGAGCCAAGTTCACATCCTTCTGCTCCAGTGGTTGAAGCGCATAAAGAAATTGAAGTGGAGGCAGCTCCGACTCCTCCTCCCACTCCAACTCCAACAATATCTCGCAAAAAAGAGGTTGCTATTGGAAGCAGTGGTGTTTCAAGCTCACAAACTCCTGTAAATGCCCCTCGAAGAAACATTGTAGGGCGTATGGATCTAACTCGTGTGCAACCTCCTCCTGGAAGTGGCGGTTTTCAAGGCCGCTCTGGGGCGGGTGGTGGAGCACGTTCAGGTGGTGGTGGTTTTGGCGGCGGCGGGTTTTCAGGACCTCCACGTGGGACAGCCAATCGAGGACTGAGAGCCGGATTTGTGGCCTCTTCGAACCCCATGCCAGAGCCTAGTTTTGAAGGGGTGGGTGGCGAGAGCGACCGAAGACGTGATCATGCAAAGAGAAGTAAAAAAATTGAGCCTGGCACTGTTTCCACAGGCCCGAGTGCTAAAGAGCGTGAGTTGGAGGAACTACAAGAGTTCAATGCTGTTGAGTTCCGAAAACGAGAGATGGTTTTTCAGCCGAAAAAGAAAAAAGATATATTAAGCCGGGAGGCTCGAAAAACTCAGCTCACAACACCTAAGGCCGCAAAGCGTGTTTTAGAAGTTTATGGAACAATGAAGGTGAATCAAGCGGCTCAGGAAATGGGCCTTAAGGCTCCGCAACTCATTAAAGTTCTTGTTCAGAATGGTGTTATGGCCAATATGAATACAGACCTGGATGCGGATACCTTAGCTTTGATCGCTCCAGAGTTTGGTTGGGAAGCTAAAAATATTCAGAAAAGTGAAAGTGATGTTGTCGCGGAAGTCGCTTTCGGAAACTTGGAAGCGGCTCCTGTTACGAGGCCCCCTGTTGTCACAATAATGGGGCACGTGGATCACGGTAAGACATCTCTTCTAGATGCTATTCGTTCGGCGAATGTGGCTAAAGGTGAGGCGGGTGGTATCACTCAGCATATTGGTGCTTATTCAGTGACCTTACCGGATGGTTATGTGATCACATTCCTCGATACTCCGGGCCATGAGGCTTTCACCGCTATGCGGGCTCGAGGTGCGAACGCAACTGATATTGCTGTGATAGTAGTTGCGGCAGATGATGGAATGATGCCTCAAACTCAAGAGGCAATTTCCCATGCAAAAGCTGCGAATGTTCCAATCATTGTAGCGATTAATAAAATGGATAAGCCCGGGGCAAATCCAGATAAAATTAAGCAGCAATTAACAGAGATGGAATTGGTTCCAGAAGAGTGGGGAGGCACGACAATTTATTGTCCTGTTTCAGCTGTAGAAAAGACGGGAATTCCAGAG
>DAHVKR010000059.1 GCA_027320785.1 Bdellovibrionales bacterium | reverse complement strand
TTTCTTTAGGAGCGATGGTCGCCGCTCACTGGGCCGAGAGGCGAAGGGACTCCATAGAGAAAATGTTTTTAGTGAATACAAGTGATAGTCGAAGCCCTTTCTATGATCGTTTTCAGATTCGACAGCTTGGTTTGCTCTTAAGTCGGTTGCTTTTTTTACGAGGTCCGTACTTGGAGCAAGGAATACTACAAGTTGTTTCCAACGACCCTAAAGTGAGAGAGAAGTATCTTTTCCGCTATGTTCAAGCTTTTCAAAAATCGCCTTTTACGAGAGAAAAAGCTTTGCGCCAGCTTCGCATGGCATCCTCTGTTCGATTCCCGACAAAAGCCCCGGTTTCTACCCTGTTTTTGAACTCGAAAGGGGACCGTTTGGTTAACTTTCAGTGTTCTGTAAAAATTGCCCAAGACTGGGGAGCCCCCTTGGAAACCCACCCCACAGCGGGTCATGACCTGGCATTAGATGCTCCTGAGTGGCTTTTGAAAAAAATTCAAGAGGCCTTCGCACTCTGACAAACCTCGCCTATAATCCAGTATTGACATGTCTCGTCACTCAAGATTTATTGAGAGGAGTGGGGGAAGATTGCGATTTGACTTAGCTTTAAGCTTTCTTAAGCCATTCATTTTTATTGTTGGTGGGATTTTATTTGGAGCCTTTCCGGCCTTGGCGCAATCGTCTTCAACCAAATTGGATGAAGGGGCTGGGGAACTTCATCTATCTCAACCTTGGGAATCACCCATTCAAGCTTCTGTTTTTGGTCAATTTCGTTTTGAATCACTTCAATACATGTCTGTCTTAAGGGATGCTCCAAGTTTAACAAACAGCGAGTTCTTGTCAGGACGAATTACAGCAGCATCATTTCGTCCAACTCCTTTATCTCTTAATTGGGCTGCGGATGTTTCCGTGGGAACTTTCTTTTCTGCAAAGCAATCTTATTACTCTGTTCAAGAGCTTTATGTTTCCACTCCTTTGGATGATCAGGCGACGGTATCATTGGGGCGTAAGAAATACGAATGGACTGAAATTGATCGTATTTGGTCTTTGGGGCTTTGGCAGCCTCGATACGCCATTGATGCTCTTCGCCCTGAAGATCAAGGTTTAACGGGTCTTTTCTTTGATTATAAAAGCGAGATGTTTCAACTTTTAGCCTTTGGCTCCAGCCTCTTTATTCCCACTATGGGACCCGACCTACGTGAAGAAGATGGAACGATTAAGGCAGATAATCGTTGGTACCGGCCGCCTTCACGGCAGGCAGGTAATATCAATGTTTCCTATAAATTGGATATTGGTGATCAGTGGAAGCTGGCCAGCCAAGATAGCTTCGCACTCAAAATGCGTCTTGGAAAACAAGACACAGGCCCGTGGGTTTCCGTGGCTGGGGGACGTAAACCTGTTAATGATCTCATTCTTCAAAGAAGTATTCAGTCTGTGAATGTTGATAACCAAGCTGACTTTGTTGTGAGCCCTAAAGTGGATCACCATCAAGTTTTTTCAGCTGATATGGGTTACCAGTTTGAGGTAGCTAAGGTTTCTGTTTCTTACTATGAGGATCATCCTGAACCCATGCTACCTCCGCAGGACTATGCCATTCAGGAGTTGAGTCCTATCAAAATCTACTCAGCTCAGTTGGATTGGAATGTACGACAGTTTTTAGATCGATCTTTGCAGGTTCAACTCGCCTATTTGAAAAGCTATGGAGATAGTATCCAGGATATTACAAGTGATGGAAGTGTTGATACGAATACGATCTTTAACTATCGTTATCGATTTTCCAATGCGGCTTTGGCTCGCGTGATGGGGCCTTTGACGATGGTTTATGCTCGACCTTTGATTACGCAATTTTCTTATATTCACGACTATGATCAAAAGGGCTCTATCTTAGGTCTTGAGTTTCAATATCAATGGAACCAAATTTGGTCATTCCTAATGGGAGCTGATATATTAGGACCAGATGATCCCCAATCCACCTCTGATGGTTTCATCAATACTTTCCGAGCCAATGACCGAGTCTACGCGGGAGCATCCTATGTTTTCTAGGATTCGCACTCCACTTTCAAAACAACTTATTGGGCTTGCGAGTGTGATGGCTCTTTTATTGACTTCTTGTACACCGCCACTCGTAGGTGAGCAGCCGCCTCCTCAAAAAGCCTTTAAAATGAAGTCGAAGTGTTTCAATAAGGCAGCTCGTGATTTAAAAGCTTTCTTTAGTGCAGAAGTGGATAATGACACTTTGCAATCGGCCTGGGGATGTCTTTCAGATTCATTTTTGGAGTTTCAAAAGTATGTAAAGGGTCGGGAACAAGACCGTTATACTTCTGCCGAAATTGTAACATTCCTCGAGAATAATTTTTTTGAAGATAATAACCAGAATAAGATCACACCTGAGTTGCAAGTTGAGCTCATGAAACTAAAGCAAATTTTTATTGGGGGCAGTACCCAATATGTGACTCGTGAAGAACTCAAAAGCTCTCAAGAGTTTTTTGGTCGAATCAGTCGCATGACTGTGAAAATCAATCCATACATGAATATCATCATGATGCTTTGGAAACCACATTTGGACAACGTGAGATCTGAAGACCTGCAAAGATTTGATGCGGCTAACAAGGCGGCTCAAGAGTTTGCTAAAGAGCTGGCTCAAATTATTATTCAAAACAAGTCGACTTATAAAATTGATGATGCTTTGCTGCTCTTCCAGGAGTTTGAAAAATTCTTTAACACTCAGTGGAGCTGGCTTCCTGATGTGCAAAAGCTTTTCCCTGGAATCAAAAAGTTGAAAATTGCATTAGCCGGCGGGGATGAAAACACCATTAATGAGCAGGAATGGAATCCTGTTCTAACTTTAGGTGTGCGGGGTTATTTCCAATTTCTTCGATATCGTTATTTTATTAAGACAACCTATGAAACCGGTGGGGCTATTCGCCTCGTTTATATGGCGAATATGATGGAAGACGTTTTTTCAATCTTCCAAGAACTTCTTTCTCAGAAATCCACGGGGGCTGTTTCTTCTAATGAAATTTACGAGATTTTAAAAGCTTTCGAGAGCTTTTGGCCGGATCTTAAGGTTTCAGAAAAATTAATCGCTGAATTCATGAAAATAAAAAAGGTAGTGATTGGGGGAAGCGTCGAGAATTGGTCTTCAATAGACTTTGAAAATGCGCGCCAAAAGGTACCCGAGCTGAGGCGGATTCTCGAAAACTTTATGCCCTACTACAGTATTTACTCGGCGGCTTGGGATCCTCAAACGGAAGACCCCACTAAAGCTCGTGATATTTTTGATCAATCTCGAGTTCGTTTATCTTCGATTGCACAAGACTTTGGCCACTTTTTAGTGGGCTCTTATAGCTATGATGATTTTATCTCGTTAGTGACAGAGTTGAACCGTCTTTACCCCAATATCAACAAAGGTCCGTCAGATCCTTCTCATCAAGCTCCGGCGAAGCCTTTGGACTTTGCTCAAAAAATTGCTCAATATCGTGATGTTTTTCAGCAAGTAAAATCCATGGTGTTCGGAGAGTCAGATGTTATTGTCAGACAGGATGAGTGGGTTCAGATTTTACCATTGGTAGCCCAATCCTATTCGTTATTTCAGTACTATGATTATTTCTTAGCTGATAAGAGCTTCCGGCAGGATCAAGGAATCCAGGATCTCGGCCAGCTGATGAATAATACAGTGGGATTTGCTCATGATCTGTTGAGAACAACTCGTAAGGGATATTTCACTCAGGATGAGATGGTCAATCTGACACTCAGACTTTCCGATACCAGCTTGTTTTCGCAAAAAATCAGACCTGAAACGGCTCAAGGATTATGGAAAGCTGTTTTGCAATATATGTTGTTTTCTCCAGAAAAACGCTTAGCCGGAGAAACAAATGATCGTCTGACCACAGAGCAATTTGAAATTCTTCGATCTGAGTTTACAATCTGGAGGAAAACACAGATTGTGTTGAATGGCCTTTTTGATCATAACCCGGAAAAAGGATTTTCGCCGAGTGAGATGTTAGAGGTTGTTCGAGACAGCTTCTTGAAGTTACAGTCCGACCCGGATCTTAAAATTGGTTTGCTGGAAATTTTCAAAGCCTTGCAGTCTCCTGTATCCTCTACTTGGAATTCAGAAGATGAACTTGAAGTTTCTAATCGCTATCAGTGGCAATATAAAATGAATGCTCTCTTCCAGATGAACTTAACAAGAGGATTAACTCGTCTGCTGATGAGATCTTTCTCGACTGAAAAAGATTTTAGTCGACTGACGAAGTGTGAGGCTCAATCCGCTTTTGATATGATCGCAGGTCTGTTTAAGGACTTGAAAATTTTTGATCCGAAACCCACGTTTATCAGTTCACGCTTTCTTGAGGCGAATATCTTTTTGCCTCACAGTAATGGGGATAAGTTTTTAGATTCGGGTGAACTCAGTGATTTGATGAACGTTATTTTTTCAGGTTTGCGCGTGAATAGCCGGCTTGAAAGTTCACTACGTAATGTGTGCAAAATCTATAAAGATGCAGACGGTAAAGAGTTTGTGACCTTTAACTGTCTCAGTGAGCATCACTATGTGACGGTTCGACGGTTCATGACTCAATTGCCTGATTTTAAATCCTATGTGGAAAGTCTTGCTGCAAAAGATACGGGTAAAAGCCTGATTATGCCAAGTGATGAGGATAATGGGGACCTAACACATCAAGAAGGTCCTAATCCTGAGGACCCCCATCAGCCACCAGCGCCTTCGCCAGGTGCACCCGGAGCTGTTACAGGCGCGCGTCCTGGGTTTGCGACATGGAATACAGTCTTTAAGCAAACGTTGAAGGCAACAGGTTGGATTCCTAATAATGGCTATGGGGATGTAAAAGAGGAGAGTGTGTACCTCAGCGATTCTCTATACTATCCCTTTGTTGTTCAATACACAGAACTCTTGTACGCTCGTTTTGATTCCTCTCGTAATGGTTATCTACAGGCCCCTGAAGCTATTAAAGCCTTTCCTATTTTTGAATCTCTTTTGAGAGACGTAGCGGCAGATTCTATTAAAAAAGGCCTTATTAAAAATGATGAAGTTCTCTCTCTCTTTACCTATATTTTGCGGTATAAGGATCAGCCTGATTTTTGGCATTATATTACCACATGGCAGTTCTGGAAAAAGAACGTGGATAAATGGAACAAGGAGATCTGGGTCGGGCGAACGGATATGGCTCAGATTTTAGGATTTATCGCGGATAAAACACGTGAGTCTGGAAGCTCAGGGACAGCTCCTGTCTGTGACAGTCGAGCAAGTCGAATTAGTAAAAATCGATCTAAAGCAAAAGCAGTAGACCCTTATCAATATCAATGACGAAGTAGATTAAAAAATTAAAATTGATTTTTCCACATCATAGACTCCATCGGCTGAGCTGTGACGTGGTTGTATTTAGCTGAATTCTTTTTATTGTAGGGAGTGAGAATTTGGCCTTCTACTGAAAAGTAAATCAACTGCCCAATGGGCATACCTGAATAAATACGAACGGGTTTCTTAACAGAGATTTCAAGGGTCCAATAGTTACAAAACCCAACATCACCTTTGCCAGCTGTCGCATGAATATCGATTCCAAGGCGGCCTACGCTGGATTTTCCTTCGAGGAAAGGAACGTGGGCGAGGGTCTCTGTATATTCTTGAGTGACACCTAAGTAGAAATTATCAGGTGTGAGGACATAACCTTCCTCGGGGATTTCAAAAGACTCAATTAGATTGTGCTTACGCGCATCAAGAACGCTGTCCTTGTAGACGGCCAGAGTTTTGCCCAGGTGAACATCGTAGGAGTTGGTTCCGAGGCACTCACGGCGAAAGGGCTCGACTTTAATGGAGCCCTTTTCCATGCACTCTAAAATTTGCGCGTCAGTGAGGATCATACCTTACTTGGTTTCGCGGTGGAGAGTGTGTTTGCGCATATTGGGGTTGTACTTCTTTTTCTCCATGCGACCGGGAGTTTTAGTCTTATTTTTTGTCGTGGTATAGCGAGATACAGGTTTACCAGCGGCTTTTGCTTCGGTACATTCCAAAGTCACGATAATGCGACCAGATTTCTTTGCCATGGCTCAGTCCTTTCAACGGTTTTCGAGTCAAATTAGGAAAGAAACGTTGTAGCAAAACAGGGGGGTCTCTTCAATGGGAAAATGGCATCCGCTCTCAAACTTATGGGTTTTTATTCTCTCTCTGGGTATGGCGGCTTGTGCCCATGCCCAAATTTTCACGTCTCAGGGGCACCTGTCTGACTTCCAAAGCCTCTCAAGCGACCTTCAGACGCATCGTGTAATCATTTTGGGCGAGAATCATGGGTTTAAGGTGGATCAGAATCAGCACCTTGAGGTGCTCAAAGCACTCAGAGATCATGGGCGCCCAATTCACGTAGGTTTGGAATTTTTTTCCTATCCCTATCAGGCGGACGTGGATGCTTACCGGCTGGGGACGTTAGCGGAACTTGATTTTTTAAAAAAAATCAAATGGGGAAAACCTTCCTTTGATTACTATAAAGCTCAAGCGGTTTTTCCCGATTACTCCCGTGGCGAAAGAACTTGGGCTTTGAATGCACCCAATGAGCTCACGAGCCAAATTGCAAAAGTGGGAATTGAGGGACTTTCTCCAGAACTTCATGATCTGCTTCCACCGGACTTTTCTGTGGGACGAGATAGTTACCGGGATCGATTTTTGAAAATCATCGGGGGGCATTTTACAGATCCAAAGCTCGCTCAAAATTACTTTGAAGCTCAAAGTACATGGGATGATACCATGGCTTGGAGAATTGAAACCTTTCAAAGAGAAAACCCTGACGCTGTTCTGGTTGTGATTGTAGGTGAGTTTCATGTGCAATATGGCGGGGGACTTCCCGATCGTTTGAAGGCGAGGGGGGTTCAAGACGTTCTCGTCATTTCACAGGTGAATACTGACGGAATGTCACAGGAAGAAATTCAAAAGGAAATTCAACCTGACCCTGAATATGGACCAAGGGCTGATTGGATTTGGGCGGCGCCTGCCGTAGAATAGCCTTATGTTTTCACCAGATATTCGCATCTTAGTAATTGATGACATGCCTTCTATTCGAGACTTGGTTAAAAATCAGCTCAAAACAATGGGCTTTAAAACCATCTATGAAGCTGAAGACGGAGAAGTCGGTTTAGAAACACTCCAGCGACATTACAAAGCGGGCGAGCCCATTGAGCTCGTGATTTCAGACTGGAATATGCCAAAGCTTAAAGGTCTTGAGCTTCTTAAAAAAGTTCGAGCTTCATCAGAATTTAAGGATTTGCCTTTTGTGTTGTTAACTTCCGAAGCCGAGAGAGAGCAGGTTACAGAAGCGGTTCTTTCTGGAGTTTCTCAGTACATCGTGAAG
>DAHVKR010000058.1 GCA_027320785.1 Bdellovibrionales bacterium | reverse complement strand
AACAATTATCCTCAAGATGTAGGCTCCAAATTTCGACTCCCAAACCTGTCACAAATCCAACCATGAGTTGTTGGCCATTTGGAGAGAGGGAGATTTGAAATATTTTACTTTCAGAGTGATAGAGGGTGGTGAGGTTTCCTTTTGCATCCATCATGCGGATATCGGGCCGCTTATCGATGGACTCATATTCAAGCCAATAGAGCTGATGGCTTTTAGGAATATAAATAGGATTGCGAATAGGCCTGTGAGAGGTTTTGTAGAGAGTTTTGAGCTTATGACGTCGGTCTAAAGTCATAATTTCAGATTGAGTGTCTCCTTCGTGAATGAAGTAAAGTTTCTTTGTTTGAGGTTCCCAGAATAATGAGATCTCAAGGCCCTTTGTGCTTGTTATTCTGTGAAAATCGGTATGGGTAAGGTCTTTTAAATAAATATCAGATCCTGGTTTGGCGCCACTTAAAATGGAAGCAAACTGTTCTTTGAACTCATCATATGAAGAAGAGTAATAAAAGTGCTCTGAATCGATGGGCATAATGTCCCAGATCTGTCCATCTTGGTAGGTCAATCGCTTCAGCTTTTGATTCTCTAGGGACCACTCGTAGATTTCAGTTCGATCTTCATGGGGAGGCTTCTGGCAAGTCAGTAGCCAGTTGTTGGAGTCAATAACTCGAATTTGTGAGCACTCCTTTAAAAAAGGAAGAGGCATTTCTTGAGGGGCTGTCGAGGTCGTTGAAGATGTCGTGCTTTGAGTTGGCTTATGAGAGCACCCTGCGAGCGCAATAAGAAGAGAGATGAAAAGCTTCATTTTTGACTATGCTCCAATATTTTTTGAATCAAAGACGTGGGATTTATTTTTTTTACTTGATCAAGAGGCACCCATTTTACATCTTGCGAAGATAAACTCTTCTTTTTGCGAACTTGTATGTAGATATCGTATTTTGTAATTCCATGTTTCACATCAAAACGTGCAGGCTTTGATTTCATTTTTTGAATGGGGCCTGGGAAAACCCATTGCCCTTTTAGAAAGGGAAGATCTGGATTTTGAACGAGTGCGACTTTCCCTTTTTGGATGGCTACTTGAGGTTGCCAAACCCAGGTTTCAAAAGTGGCTCTCGGTTTTTTTAGTGGAAGCAGAGCGATTGTAGAAGACTGTCGAGCCTGGCAGCGAGAGACCCAAGGGCAAAGTAGGCAGCTTGGATTCTGAGGTGTGCAGAGAGTGGCTCCCAGCTCCATGAGGGCTTGATTTAAAATATCAGGTGTTTTGACCTGAGCCAGGTCATCGGCAATCTTTTGCAGGACTTGTTTCTCTTTTGGAATCCAGTGTTGTACGGAAAGCCCATAGCGACGACATAGGACTCGAATCACATTACCATCTAAGACGCCAACTTTTTCTTGAAAGGCAAAGGTGGCAACAGCCCGAGAGGTATAGGGACCAAAGCCAGGGAGTTGCTCCAACTCTGTAGCTGTTTGCGGAAATCCTCCATTTTGATGAAGAGCTTGGGCCGCCTTATGTAAATTGCGAGCACGGGAGTAGTAGCCTAAACCTGACCAGAGCTCGAGAACTTTCTCGAGCGGGGCCTGGGCCAGTTTCTTAATGTTGGGAAAAGCCTTAAGGAAGCGTTCATAATAAGGTAAAACTGTGACAACTGTGGTTTGTTGCAGCATGACCTCTGAAATCCAAATTTTGTAAGGATCCTGAGTGCGACGCCAAGGAAGATCTCGATGGTTGTCATGATACCATGAGATCAGAGAAGATTGATCATCGGGTCGTATTTGTTGTAACGTACTCTTCATGTTCTCTTATTTCTAATGGAGGTCCCCATGGAATACAAGCCACTCAGCGGTCGAGAGTTTCCTCGATTCTCTCAAATTAAAACCTTCTTTCGCTTACCTTGGGCGCCTATTACAGAGTCATTTGATGTGGCCTTATTGGGACTTCCTTTTGATGGCGGCGTGTCTTATCGACCTGGGGCCCGTTTTGCCCCAACCCGTGTCAGGGAAATGTCTTCTTTGGGAAGAGGATATCACTGGTCACGTGATATAACACTTTTTGATCGATTGAAGGTGGCTGACGTAGGGGATAGCTCTGTTGTTCCGATTAGTTTAGAGCAAACCTATGAAAAAATTGAAAAATTTATTGCGGATATTTTAAAAACTCAGAAAAAAACAATTGCGGTAGGAGGGGATCACTCCACAACTCTGCCCGTACTCCGAGCGATGAGAAAACATTACGGTGTGCCACTCAACTTTATTCATTTCGATGCTCACTTGGACACCTATCCGGCGGCCTGGGATTGTGAGTATCACCATGGTTCTTTTGCTCGACATGCTGTTTTAGAAGGTCTAGTGGATCCAAAGAATATGATTCAAATTGGATTGCGAGGCCCTTTGGCAGGGCGAGATGATTTAAAGTTTGTGCGAGATCAAGGTATTCGAACTTATACAGTGGATGATGTGCGAGAACAAAACATTAACGTTTTTGTATCCAGTCTACCTGAATTTAAAAAGGGACCAACCTATATTAGTTTTGATGTGGATTGTTTAGATCCCTCTTGTGCGCCCGGTACGGGAACACCAGTTCCGGGTGGACTCACTACTTATGAGGCTCAAAAAATTCTGCGAGGTCTTAAAATAGATAACTTAGTCGGTGCGGATGTCGTTGAAATTTCCCCAGCCTATGATTTATCGGACCTGACATCTTTAGTCGGCGTAGATGTGATGTTTGAGCTTTTGAGTTTGATGGCTCAAAAAGCTTAGGGGCCCTTTGGGCCCCTTAACTTATCTAGATAAAGTCTTCTCTATCATGAGGAGGCCGAAGCCCTTTTTTCTTAATTTTTTCAACCAAAGTTGTTCGATTCAGACGCAGTAAAGCAGCTGCTTGGTTTCGATTCCACCCTGTCTTTTCAAGAGCTTTTAAAATGAGATTATTTTCGAAGGCATCAACTGTGGAGTTAAAATCCATTCCCTCTTCGGGAATATCCATCTGAGTTGAGGTTGAGACTGCGATTGCGGCTTGGGCTCGATACTTTGTGGGGAGGTCGAGGACTTCAACAACTCCAGATCCTTTCAGAATTGTCAGTCGCTCAACAAGATTTTCGAGCTCTCGGATATTGCCTGGCCATGCATAGTTGGCTAAACAGTCGAGGGACTCATTTGAAAATCCTGATAGGACTCGTCCTTTGGATCTTCCATAAAGATCGAGAAAATGACTGAGAAGAAGAGGGATATCGCTTCTTCTTTCGCGTAGAGCGGGGATGTGAATAGGAATAACATTCAAGCGATAAAAAAGATCTTCCCTAAATTTTCCTTGTTCAACGGCTCTTTCAAGATCGATATTCGTTGCGGCAATAACTCGCACATTCACTTGTACTGTTTTTGTAGAACCAACAGGTTCGAAGCAACGCTCCTGAAGGGCTCGTAAGATTTTAACCTGAAGAGTCGGTTCGAGATCACCAATTTCATCTAGAAAAAGAGTACCACCATCTGCCAATTCGAAGCGGCCAACGCGATTAGAAATGGCCCCGGTAAAGGCTCCTTTCACATGACCAAAAAGTTCACTTTCCAAAAGCTCTGCAGGAATGGCTCCACAGTTGATAGGAATAAAGGGACCTGTCGAGCGGCTTGAGCTCGTATGAATCGCGCGTGCTACGAGCTCTTTTCCTGTTCCAGACTCTCCCGTTACGAGAACTGTGGACTCTGAGTCGGCCACTCTTTCGATCATATCAAGAACATGCCGGATACCTTCTGAACTTCCAATAATTTGATCAAACTTGTGTTTTGTTTTGAGAGCTGACTTTAATTGCTGATTTTCTTGAGTCAATTTTTTGTGAGAGACAGCTTTATCGACAACACTCATCAGCTCATCTATATTGAAAGGCTTTGTAACGAAATGAAAGGCACCTTTTTGTGTGGCTTTAACAGCTGTTTCGATACTTCCATGCCCAGTCAGAATAATAACTTCGGCTTGAGGGTGAACAGCCTTGAGGGTGTCCATAAACTCGAGTCCATCTCCGTCGGGTAGATTGAGATCAATCAGCGCTAAATCAACTGGAGTGTCGCCCTGAATAACAATTTTAGCCTCTTCAATGCGATTGGCTGTAATAACATTATAGCCTTTACGATCAAGCATTCTAAAGAGAGCTGTCCTGAGACTGGATTCATCTTCAATAATAAGAATACGGCTGGATTTCATGAACCTTCCTTCCATGGTGGGTTCCATGTTTATAATTCTATAAAAAATTTGACGGGACTGTCAAAAAAACCGCACAGATTAAGGCTTCCGTGCCAGACGGGAGTCCCGGGGAAAGGAAATTTTTGCCCGGAGACCTCGACTATCGCCTCGACTGAGCGAATTTTTTTCAGCCATAGAGATTCGCGAGGTGCTTAAAACTTGTTCAAATACGAGGTGTCCGTGAAGTTCTTCAAGAATTTTTTTAAAGCTGAGCGGTGTTTGCTCTTCAGCCTCAAGGGAGTCAATTTCAATAATCCACTGAATTTCAGTAGGCCCCTCAGAGAGAGAGACGAGTATTTCGTTGCGTAGACTGGGATCTTGAGTTCGAGCTTTTTCAAGAGCTTGCACGGCCCAGAGTCCAAGAGTTTTCCATACGCTGAGTAGCCAGGAGGGCTTTGTTTTAAATAAAATAGGTTTATCACTTAGGAGAGATCGTATTTTTAAGCCTTTTGTGCGCGTAGGAATTTCAAGAATCTTGATAAACTGATGCATGAGTTCGACAAGATCGACATCTTTTTCGGGATCGAGGCTTGGGTCACGGGCATAGACAAGTAGGTTTTGGACAATATCTCGGCATTTGAGGATGCCCTTTTCAATCTCAAGAATATCTGTATAGAGAGGATCCTCAGGTGAGGTATCGGATTTTAACATCTGAGCAAAGGTCAGGAGGCCGGCCAGTGGATTATTCAACTCGTGTGCAAGCGAACTACTGATGGTCCCCATTTCAATGAGTCGAGAAGTTTCAAGCCATCTTCTTTGGAGCTCAAGGCTTTCGGTTATATCTCGGTAAAAATGAGCAAAAATAGTTTGCGGTGAGTTTTCAATTTTTTGCCCTCGAACTTCCCAAGTCTGATTGGCAACCTGAATTTGAAAAACCTGACCAATTTGGCAACCGGGACAAGGAGTCTCACGTTTAAAGAGCAACTCATGACATTTAGAGGGTGTTGAGGCTCCCGCCTTTATATTGGATTGTACGACTTGGTAGTTTTGATCAATCAGAAGTAGAGGATCAGAGAGGGACTCGAATGTTTTTTCCCATTGATCGCGAATGGCGAGCAGATTTTCGAGTTCGTGAATGGCATCCAAAGAGAGAGAGACGGACTCGGCAATTTGGAGTAGGTACTCACTCTCATCTTTTGAGAAGGCTTGAGGTTGAGAGGCCATCAAGAAAAGAGATCCCATTTTTTCAGGGCCGTTGTACAAGAAGAGACGATGAATTTGATAATCTAGTTTGGTTCTGATTTCCTGACTAAAAGAATCATCATCAGGTTTTAAAACAATTTTGATCCACTGAAGATCAAAGACGCGAGACAAATTATGAAGAAGCAGCTCTTCTAAATCTTGCACAGATCGCGCCGAGGGAAGTTGCATCAGAAGCTTTTGAAAGGCTTCCATTCTTTCATGTGTGATAAAGAGCTTGCGTCTTGTTTCTGTCAGATAGCGGGCTCTTTTCTCAACTCGCATTTCCAGTTCATTTTGCAAAGAGGTGAGTTTTTCAGCTTCTTCCATTTGCAAGTTTGTGAGCATCTCTTTTTGTCTTAAAAGTTGGGCCTCACTTGAGCTTTGAAGAATCGCCTTTTCAAGTTGTTGGTCATTTTCGGGTTCTATCAGCTGGCTGATAGAAAATTGAGAGTAGAGCTGATGGAGTCGGTTAACTGGAAAATCAGACGGACAGCTCACGATCAATTGAAGAAAGGGATTGTCCAATTTCATTTTTGAATAGGCTTCAAGAAACTGAGGATCTTGGAGATGATGAATAGGCGCGACTAGAAGTTCATAGCCCAGAGTCTTGGGGCTGTTGAGTTGAGCGGCGGCATGAGCTCCCCATTTATCGGCGGCAGATTGTTCCCAGCCGACCATTAAAATTTGAGACTCTACAGGTGACATACGCCTCTCATTTCAGAATGTTTTTCAATGGTATAGTCCGGTAACTCAAAAGAATTTCGTGCGATTTCACCAACGTGCTCGCCGTATTTGAAATAACAAGTTGTGCACCCCAGTTCTTTCGCATCATGGATTTCTTGAGAGAGCCGATTTCCAATAGCTAAAAGCTCTTGGGGTTCGAGAGAGAGAGTTTCCAAAATATTTTGGAAGGCCGATCTTTTTCTTTCTTTTTTGAAGCCGTCTAAAAAATATGACTTTTGAAAATAGTGTTCAGCATTTGTAGCCTGAGCTTTTTGTTTTTGAGTGGGGATGGCTCCACTGGTTACAAGAAAGAGAGCGTATTTACCTTTGAGGTATTCTAGGTTTTCAAGAGCTCCAGGCAGAAGTGGGATATGGGTTGGCAGCGGCGGGTTATAGAAGGTCGTAATGCCAGCTTCAGCTATTTCGCCTGAAGGCTGTGAGCTATATTTTTGCGCTATGGACTGGAAGATATCGACATGCTTCATTGATAGAGCGCCCTGTCGGCGCTCATTTTCAAAAATTTCAAAGCTTGTTTGCAGACCTTTTAAAGCCATGGCTTGATAGGCTGCTTGTGAGGCCATGGGGACCAATAAGTGGGTGGTATCAATTAAGGTATCGTCTAAATCAAACGCGATGGCTTTAATCATACTTTGTCCTGAATCAAGGAGATAAGCCCTGTTTGAAAGTGGGGCCAGACCTCTTCGAGGGATGAGTGTTCCTGCTCTTCTAAGCAAATAACAGGAATCTGATGTTCGAGCCATCCGTATTGTCCTAGGCTTCCGGGAGTGGGGTAGCCAATATCAGGATGGCAGTCATAATTATTACCCTGAGTCAAAATTTCAGCATAGGGCTTTCCGGGCTCACCCGTGTAAACCACGCAAGGTTTCCAAGAGTGAAAATGGAAGATGGCCTGAGGTTTAATGTCTTGGATGAGTTGGGAGAGGGCTTTGACCTCAGGCTCACTTGCCGGAGTTGGGCCTGGGTAATAGCGATTTTTTTCTGAAGAGGAGACCCAGTCCGTGGAAGGAAAATTACGATTCAGGTCCACGCCCTGCGAGTTGGTTCTTTGTTTTGAGTGAAATCCATCAGGATTGAGGCAGGGGATCAGAATCCAAGGATGATCCTGCTCAGTCGAGTGGGATTTAAGCCACAGGAGAAAGTCTTCTGCTAGGCGAACGCCTTCGGGTTCGTCACCGTGAACACCTCCAACAAAAAGGTAGGGTCTTAAGGAAGAGTCTGCAGGC
>DAHVKR010000057.1 GCA_027320785.1 Bdellovibrionales bacterium | reverse complement strand
CAGTGGCCTATCTCGCCAGTCAGGGGCTTGAACTTTATACTCTGAACTGGCTCCTTGAAAAATTCTTTTCCAACCTTTTTGTGATTGCGGTGATTCTCTTTCAAGGAGAAATTCGTCGAGCTTTAGCTCACATTGGGAGTGGAGCTTTTTTCACAGGGCAGAAGAGAGCCCAAGAAACTCAAGTTGCTGAAGAACTAGCAAAAGGGATTATGTCGACAGCGGCTCGTGGTTTCGGAGGACTCGTCATCGTTGAAAGGGATATTTTAGTCGATAATTATATTGAAAATGGAATTTCGCTGGACTCTAAAGTGACGGCTGAACTGATTGCCAGTATTTTTAACCCCACAAGTCCCATGCATGATGGGGCTATTTTAATTCGCAATGGACGCATTCACAGTGCCGGAAATGTTCTCCCTCTTTCGAAAAATCCCGCATTAGATAAAAACTTAGGGACTCGACATCGAGCTGCGATTGGGCTGACTGAGGAAACAGATGCGCTTGTCTTTGTGGTTAGCGAAGAGTACCAAGCTGTGGGGTTGGTTCAGAGTGGACAACTGCAGCCTCATGTAGAGTTGAGTGAAGTGAAACTGGCCATTCTCAATGCTTTTGGATTAAAACATGATTAAAGAGAAGATTTTAAGTTGGTTTCGTGAAAATTTGTTTGCAAAAGTTGTTGCGCTTTTAATTGCGCTCTTTCTGTGGGCGACAGTTCTAGGGCGACGGGATTTTGTTTTAACCAAGGTTATGAATTTGGATATTTTAACTTCACCAAATCAAATGGTGTTAGCGCAAACGGCAGACCGTATTCGAGTACGGGTCTCCGGTCCTCGTTCAGCCCTCGAGAAATTTATTGATGACTCTAAAACTCAAAAGCTCACTTTGGATATGACAGGCAGTCGATCTGGCGTTATGGAAGTAGACATTCCGACTCAACAGATTCATCCTCCTTTGGGTGTTAAAGTTTTGAGTGTAAGACCTAATATGATTCGAGTCGAAATAACAGATAAGAAAGAATAGAAATGAAGAATTCAAAACAGGATTCAAAAGGATCGGATAAAAAAAATCAAAAGTTGTTTGGGACGGATGGTATTCGTGGGACAGCCAATGTAGAGCCTATGACTCCCGGAACGGTGGTGAAGGTGGGACAAGCTATAGGTCTTCTTCTCCAACGAGGCATTTTAAAGAGTCCGAGCCCTATCCACAAGGTTGTGATTGGAAAAGATACGCGTCTTAGCGGTTATATGATTGAGCAAGCCCTGTCCTCGGGACTCAACTCCATGGGTATTTATGTTCAATTGGTAGGACCCTTACCTACGCCAGGTATTGGATACCTGAGTCGAACGATGAGAGCTTCTGCCGGGATTGTGATCTCAGCTTCTCATAATGCTTATATGGATAATGGAATTAAAATTTTTGGAAGTGATGGATACAAGATAGACGAGTCCATTGAGAAAGAAATTGAACGACTTGTTTTTGAAGAGAATCTAACATCCCATCTGCCTCCATCAAGAGAAGTGGGAAGAACAAAGCGAATTGAAGATGCTCAAGGGCGCTACATAGTCTATGCGAAAAACACATTTCCTTTGGAGCAGACATTGGATGGGCTTCGTATAGTTCTCGATACGGCGAATGGGGCTGCATACAAGGTCGCTCCAGCTATTTTTGAAGAACTGGGTGCTGAGGTTATTCACTTAGGTGACAGCCCTAATGGTATTAATATTAATGACAAAGTAGGAGCTCTTTATCCTGCAAAACTGTCTGAAGCGGTTCGTGAATATCGTGCTGATTTAGGAATTAGTGTGGATGGGGATGCTGATCGAGTGATCATGTGTGATGAAAAGGGCGAGATCGTCAATGGAGATCATATCCTAGGTCTTTGCGCACTTTTTCTAAAAGAAAAGGGACTTCTACGAGATAACTCATTAGTGGTCACTCACATGAGTAATTTTGGTCTCGAGAAAAAAATGAATGAAAATGGTATCCGTGTCATTAAGGTGGGCGTGGGCGACAAGTACGTGGTCGAAGAAATGCGCAAAAAAAATCTTAATTTAGGTGGAGAACAGTCTGGCCATATTATTTTTGGTGATCACTCTACGACTGGTGATGGATGTGTGGCAGCCTTGGCTGTTTTAGCTGTTTTACGTGAATCTGGAAAAAAGATGAGCGAGTTAAACTCTTTAATTGAAGATGTTCCGCAGGTTTTAATCAACTGTCGTGTACGAAGTCGAAAAGACCTTCAAGAAATTGTAGGCTATCATCAGCTTTTGGGCCAAATTGACGAAGAATTGAAGGGAGTGGGGCGAACCTTTGTGCGCTTCTCAGGAACAGAGCCTGTGATTCGCATTTTGGTCGAAGGGCCCAGTAAAATTAAGATTAATCAGTACGCCGAGCAAATTGCACGGCTTCTTGAGAAGGAACTCAGCTGAGGTATTGAAATGAAGCAAAAAATTCGTTTAGGCGTTAACGTGGATCATGTGGCCACTCTACGGCAGGTGCGTGGAGGAAAAGCTCCTTATCCGAATCTTCTGGAGATGGTTCGGGAAAGTGTTCGAGCGGGCGCCGTTCAAATTACGATTCATCTCAGGGAAGATAAAAGACATATTCAGCCCCATGATCTCGTCCTTTTGTCTGAAAAGTGTCCTGTAGACCTCAATCTTGAAATGGCCGTAACTCCTCAAATGGTAAGAATGGCAAATCGTTATAAACCAGAGTGGTGTTGTTTTGTACCCGAGAAAAGGCAAGAGCTGACGACTGAGGGTGGTTTGAACGTGATTCAAAGTAAGTTGAAAATTCAAAAGGCTATTGCAAAGTTACAAGCTCGTGGTGTTGAGATTTCGCTATTTATTGCTCCCAATCTTCAGCAAGTAAAAGCCGCCTTTGAGGTGGGTGCAGATGCTGTGGAATTTCATACAGGTCACTGGGTTTTGTATCAGGGAAGAAAAAAACAAAATGAGTGGAAAAAACTAAAACAAGCGGCTGTCATGGCTCATCAATTAGGCCTTCGCGTTCATGCGGGGCATGGTTTGGATTACGAGCATGCTCAAGAAATTAAGAAATTACCTTATTTAAAAGAAGTGAATATTGGTCATTTCCTTGTGTGTGAAGCTTTGAGAAAAGGTTTCTATCCAGCTGTTAAGAAAATGGTGAGAGTTTTAAAGTGAAAGCAACAAAAAAACCATCTGTTCAAAATTTCGAAATCGCGAACCTTGAAGAGTTTCATAGTTTCGTTCGAAATGAAATTTTACCAAAAGTGAAACATCATACTTTATTTCTTTTAACGGGAGAAATGGGTGCGGGTAAGACTGAACTGATCAAGACACTTGCTGGATTATTACAGATGCAGGATGCTCAATCGCCAACTTTTGCTTTTCATCATTGCTACAAAGGTCCCCACTCTTTGTCTCTTCATCATGTGGATTTGTACCGTTTGAAGGGCGAAGATGATTTAGAGAGTACAGGTTTTTGGGATCTTTTTGAGGATGAGGACGCTGCTATTTTTGTTGAATGGGCCAACCTAGTTCAAGGAGAAGCTTGGCCATGGGGATGGCACCCTCTTCATATTCATATTGAAAAAACCGGAGAAATCTCTCGAAAAATCACTCTGCAATCATGAAGAGATTACAGGGTTCATGAGTATCAGAGTCTAAAAGTCACAGCTCATTAGGCATCTTATGAGATGTTTTGTCCCAAGAGCCTACTCTAAATCAAGGAGCTCTCTTTCGAACTGGTCATTTAATTGCTATGTTAAGCCCCGTTTGAAGTTTAAAAGGGGTTCTTATGAAAATGTTCCTAATGGTATTTGTTTTTGCATGTGGTGCTTTTGGCGCTCAAAGCATGCCTTCAAATCAGTCCTACTCTCCATACTTTTTTTCCGATCTTGCGAATGAATACCAATTGAGTTTCGATTTTGTCTTTCGGACGGAATTTAAAGATATCAGTTCAATCCAAAGAATGAGTGAGTCTGCTAAGCAAGAATATAAGCAAACCTATATACTTTCGACCTTACAGTATATCTATGGACCTGTAACTCGCTTAGGTATTGGAAATCCCCAGCGAGGTTGGAATGTCATTGTAGATTGGCAACATCCGCAATTGATTCAAGGAAGAGTTTATCTACCCTATCATTATTCTGCTACTTGGATAATTCGTAAAACTGATGCGAAACCGAGCTCTTTAAGAGTTCCAGTGCCTTATACAGCTGGTGATCTGATGACTCCTCAGTGGTTGAAATGCACAGATTCTGATCCTGATCACCAAACGCTTTCTATGTATTGGTATTTTTGGGATCCTCGTCGTCCAGGTTGTGATCAAAAAGAAGGGCGAGAATTTTCTTATGTTCAAATGCACTTGGTCTCGCAAACAAAAAGCACAATAGAAACGTACCCTGAGTATTCTCGTATGATTCGAAATGTAAACGGTAAAAAACAAATCAGTTTTACCTTTGCATTTGGCTATGCCCTGGATACCGAAAAATTTTGGCCCGATGAAGATCGTGATCCTGGCATGTTACAATACCAAGATTTTATTCGATATATCAGAGCTGTAATTGGAAGAGGGTATCAGGAAACTCCTATTTTAGAAAAAGAATATCCTTCTGCTTTTGATCCTGAAAAAGTAATGGGACATCGATTTAAAATTCAAAAATCAGGAGTTGAAGTTGTCATTAATGTGATCGCAGCGGGCGATATCGATCAAATGATTATTTTTGCTCAGAGCTTTGCTCATGACCATGATGGTTTTTTTGGTTGGTTTGGTCACTCTCGAGTAGGCTCAGGATTTGATGCGGACTGGATGGCTTATCGGCTTCGTACGCGACCAGATTATTACTCGATTCGATCAGATTATCAGCTTGTGTATTGGGCTGGATGTAATAGCTACTCTTATTACACCACACCTTTCTTTTTACTTAAATCAACTCCTCAAGACCCCAATGGCACGAAGGGCTTAGATATTATTTCCAATGGGATGCCTTCACTTTTCATATTGAATTCACCCAATGCGAAGATTGTCTTTAACGCTCTTTGGAACTTTGATAGACCTACAAGTTATCAAACACTAGTCACCAGGATTGAAGACGAAGCAGCTTCTTATGGAACGCAGGTTTTAGTTAATGTTTTAGGTGATGAGGATAATCCCTAAGCGGCCTCTGGGGAAGACCATCCCATCCGCGTGCTAAAATCTTGAATAGCTTTTTCCATATCTCGCAGGACGGTGAGAGTGTAGGTTGACTTGGGCCCCCATCCCAGTATGGCTCCAATGGGGGCATCTCCTTTTACTAAGGGAACAAGAGTGATGTTTTCTGGTATGTTTCCCGAATTAACCTCTTTGAAGAAGCCTTCGGCCACTGAGTTTTGAGCTACGTATCCATGGTAAGGTTTCTGTGTTTTGTAGACAATGGATAGGAAGCTATCTTGACTGAGGGGATGCTCAGCAGGAGATTCTGTGGCCACATATTCACTGGGCCAATATTTAACGCGGGTTGTTTGTTTTGTAGAGTTAAACTCTAGATAGAGTAATTTTTCGTAGTGTTTTTTGCAGGCATCAAAAACTTCTTTTGCTTGAGATTCTGAAATTTCAGAGGCTGAAGTTGTCGTGACGGAGCTACCAATAGTTGTTGGCGTTGGCTCTAAAATTTGCGGTTGAGCTTTGATTTCAGGTGAAGTTTGTTCGAGAGCCTTTTGGGGAGGCAGAGGAACGCTTATTGTTTCTTCAGATAAAACTGCACCGGCCTTCACGTTAGGGATTGGAGGAATTTGAGCGAAGGTCTGAGCAGGGGGCGCAATAGGTTTAACAGGTTTAATTGTTTCAGGTGCGGAGGGTGCAGGTGGATGTTCGTCCTGACTTGCAAGTTGAATTCCGGCAAAGCTGAGACTTGTCAACTGTGACCCCGTGTTGGCTTGTGAATCATAGATGCTGAGTCCATCAGGTAAGCCAGCGGTTTCAGTTTCTTCGCCTTCAGCTGGAATTTCACTCGGTGTTTCCTCTTGATAAGTAGACCAAAAGCTCAAAAGCCCTTGCACGGGTGCTATGAAGAAAAGGGGTTTGAAAGCTTCAGGTAGATCTTGAGGTTTCTCAAGACAAGCAACTAAAAGATGGTTATCCCATTCTCCGACGGGAAGACATTCAGGGCTCCAGATATAGGCATCTTTATATTGCTCATAGAGAGCCTTTGGAGCAGGAAAGGTTTGAAAGAATTTCATATCCAAAGAAGCCAATTCGAAGTTTTCTCGTGCCCATTGTAGGTATTCATCCTGCGAAATCTGCTGATGTTGAAGGGCATAACCGAGTTCAGATAATCCTTGTGCTTGCACAGGATCATATCCCGAGATGGGCTGGGTAAAATGGGACTTCCACGATGACTGACTCATGCTCTTTTTATATCGGTGTAAATAATGGAAATCCTGAAGAAATGGGCGCTAAAGCTTGAAAAACCTAGGGGAAACTAGACTTTTGGTGTAGATTACACGGTTTCAAAACCGTATGAATTTCGTCTACTTGGATCATAATGCTACAACCCCTCTTTCCTCGGAAACCCAAGAGTTTCTAGGGCGGCACCTTTCTGTCTTTGGAAACCCTTCTTCCATTCACTGGGCTGGCCGACAGGCAAAACTTTTGATGCGAGAAGCGAGACAAAACCTTTCTCAACTTTTAGGAGTTCACCCATTAGAAATTATTTTTACCAGCGGAGCCAGTGAATCTAATAACACAGTTATTAAGACTCTTTTTTGGCACTCGAGTAAAAAACATTTTATGTGTTCTCAGGTTGAGCATCCCAGTGTGATGAAGGCCATGCAGTACATCGAAGGCCAAGGGGCTCGCGTCGATTATATTCCGGTCAGTCGCGACGGTGTTTTGGATATGGATTTTTATCAAAAGCATTTGAGTTCTGAAACGGCTTTGGTCAGTGTGATGTTTGCCAATAACGAAACGGGAACTTTGTTTCCGATTCAAGAAATGGCAAAGCTCGCTCATGAAAAAGGAGCCCTCTTTCATTCAGATTGCGTGCAAGTTTTGGGTAAACACCCCTTTCAGATTGCGCAAATGGGAGTTGATTACGCCTCTTTCTCGGGTCATAAATTTTATGCGATGAAGGGCTCAGGAGCTTTATTTGCGAAGAAAGGTGTTCCTCAGATTCCTTTGATTCATGGAGGAGCTCAAGAGCGATACCGCCGCGGTGGAACTGAGAATCTTTTAGGTCTCGCCAGTTTTGGTGAAATGGCCCGTGTGGTTTTATCTAAAGGGTCGGGCTATATTGAACAACGGTCTGAAAAGATCGGTGTGCTACGGGATCATCTCGAGAAAAGAATTTTATCTGAGATATCAGGTGTATCAGTCACAGCTCGAAATCAGCCACGACTGACCAACACATCGAGTTTGATTTTAGAACAAGTGGATGGAGAGACATTGTTAATGAATTTAGACATACAGGGAATTTCTGCCA
>DAHVKR010000056.1 GCA_027320785.1 Bdellovibrionales bacterium | reverse complement strand
CCTGTTGTCTCAACGCTCCTATTAGGTCTTCAGCTCAATACAGTCTTTACAGCTCCCTACATAGGCTTTGCCCTGACATCACTTCTTTTCTTATTTCCAAAAGTTCCACGCCTGAAACCAAAAGACCTCTTCATTCCCGCGATTCTTACTTTTATATGCATTTTAATATTTTTTTACGGGGCCACTCAGATCCAAGTCGCTTCTAATCATGATTTCCTCATGCGCGCATCATCCGCTCAGACTACGATTATTGAATCTCTCGCGGGCGCCCACTCTCAGCAGATAAAATTAATGATCATGCTTTTGCTGAGTTTGCCTTTTATTTTTTATTCCTATTTTTTGTTTTCAATAATTTCAGTCGAGACACCTACGACTGTCTACGCCTATGAAACCCTCGGGGCAGCTCTTGGTATACTTTCTATTTCTCTTTTTTTAGAAAATTTAGGCTTTCAAGCAACCCTAATCCTTATTCTAGTTTACGCGCTTATTGGCCTCTTCTTTACCGAAGGACGTCAACTCTACAGAAGGATCTCCTCAGCTTTACTCATCCTTCTTATGTTCCTCGCCGTCTTTAAAAATTCTTGGTTCGAGCCCCAAAGAGACCTGCATTTAATATCTCGAGATTTTCATTCACAACTTTCCCTATCGCTTATTTCAGAAAAGTGGACACCTTATTCCAAACTGCAAACAATACAAATTAATAGTCCACAAGATACTCGGCAAATTATTGCCTTAGGTGACGGGACCGGAATAGCCGAAATCCCACTAACCGGGTCTACGCGCAAGCCATTTTTATTTCCAACTTTGATTCATAGCCTTGATCCTCAAGCAAAAAATGTGGCTGTACTTTTTGCTGGCGCAGGCACTGAGCTTGTTGATTTGCCCCATCTTTACAACGGGGATAGCGAGGTTGTCGGAGTTGAGCTCAATCCTCATATTATTTCTGCGGCGGAAAATAACCAGCGCAGTGCCTTCAGAGAATTAGATCCTAAGAAATTTAAACTTCTCAATGAGGACGCGCGATATTTTTTAAGAAATTCGCAAAATCAATACGACGTCATCTTATATTCTTGGTCGGGCGCCACCATGGCTCACTATTTAGGAGCTCTTGTTCACACAACTCAATATTCATTTACCTATGAAGCTTTGCAAGAAGCTATTTCAAAAATAAAGAAAAATGGATTTTTAATTATTGCGGGCGCTTCGAAGGTCAATATGCTTTTAGCTCTCAAAAAACTAGAGGGTACATCCGCCATTTCCACTCCACTCTCAAACTCTACTATTCTTCTGTCCCAAAATTCTACATCTCAAGCTGAGTGGATGAGGACATGGGACGATATGATTCTCATTTGGAAGAAAGGTATTCTCACCCCTGATGAAGTTTCTCAGCTACAAGCTCATCTTCCTGAAAAATACAAAATCTTAATCAGTCCCAAAATTAACAACCAACCTCTGCTACATGATTTAATCAACCAACCACTTTCAGATAAGTTACTTAATTCTCTTCGCACACAATCAGGAGTCTATTTTGATGTCTATACGGATAATAGACCCTTTCTATACGACCCCTCGCCCCCAACCAACCCCTTACATCTTAGTTTCTGGGCACCCAGCTTGAAGCAACTCTCTGTTTCCTCGATATTCAACAGTCCTTTGTTTTTGTTTTTATTCTTTTTTTTGATCTCCACAGCTTTGATACTGAAACCCTTCAAAAATGTATCGACTCATCAATCATTTTTAATCGGGACATCTAGTTTCCTTTGCGGCTGGCTGGGGACCTCTATACAAATAGTTCTGATGTATCGCTTTCTTCTTTTTATTAATAATTCATCTTGGGCCCTCATAATGGGTGTTGCCGGTGGTTTTTTCGGCGGCTTTTTGGGTACAATCCTGACACGCAAAGCTCCACTTAAACCCATATTGCTCCTTAGCACATTTGTTACTTTCTTTTATTTAATATTTCTGCAACGACTTCAGCTGAGCCTACTTCTCATCTCGTACGTTTTCGTAGCGATTTTATGGGGCTCATTCTTCCCTATGATCTTAAAAAAGGTGGGCACTACTCAGGTGCTAGCAAATTTTGCTTGGAGTTTAGATATTTGGGGCGGACTCTGCGGCGTTCTTTTCACCACTGTTCTTATACGTGCTAGTGGTTTGCAATATACTCAGTACTTTTCAGCCGCGCTTCTTATTCTTCTGCTGCTCTCGATGAATTTCAATTTCAACAGCGAGAAAAAAAACGCAATTTCTATTCAATAGCAGCGTATGATGAAAGATCCACTAGACACACGACTTCATCTCATGCAGACTTTTTTCAATAAACAAATTTATAGGGAATTGATATGAAAAAAACTCTTTGGAGTGCTGACAACGATCATGATCTTTTCAACTTACTTGTTGGACAAAGCTTTGGAGATCAGCCAGAGCTTAATATTGATATTATACGTCAAAATAAGCTAGAAATCGCTCACTACATATCGAATCAACTAAATCTTAAAAAGACAGATGTCGTCCTTGATTTAGGATCGGGTTGCGGCTACCTAGCAAAACCTATAAGCCATCTTGTAGAGAAGGTTATTTGCTGCGATATTAGCGAAGATTTTTTAAAGTATGCTAAAAATGAATGCCGAGAAGTTGAAAATATTGAATTTCACCTTGTACAAAACTACAAATTGAAGCCCCTTCTCAACAGCTCACTTGATGCTGCATACTCATTTAATGTTTTTATCCACCTCAATACGTATCAAATATATGCCTACCTAAAAGAAATGGCCCGAGTCTTAAAGGCTGACTCATTATTTATTTTTGATATCATGAGCACTGACCTTTAAAAAAGACCTTTCCCCCTTTGTTTCTAAACTTCTGCGAATACTTTACTCATGCACCCGAGAAGGCCGAAACTTTTCTTTGCTGGAACTCACCTGATGTTATTAAAAATATTGCTGCACACTTTGGGTTTAAAATCGTTAGGCTTATTGATGATCACTTCTTTGTTCTCCGTAAGAATTCTAATTAGTGTTCATTTATTTTTTATGGATATCTTCACAACAACAGTGAGTCTTGCTTATTTTAATTCGTACTACTTTATAACCTTTGCATAATAGTGCATATCCCAAAATTGATCGCGGTGATACTCAACTGCCTTCAAGGTTCCCTCATAAACCATCCCAGCTTTTTCCATAACCCTTGCGCTGAGTTTGTTCTCAACAAAGCACCGTGCTTGTATTCTTTTAAGTGAGTATTCTTTAAAGCAATAATCCATAACAACTTGTGCAGCCTCTACTGCAAAGCCCTTACCCCAAAAGTCTTCACCAATAACATAGGCCAACTCCATGGCCCTATTTTGTCTTGAAGCCCAAAAACATCCTACCGTTCCGATCACACGCTCTGGATTTTCCTTAAGGGTCATCCCGAATGGCTCAGGTACTCCGTGAGCATAATGATTGAAAACATTGTTTTTAATATAATCCAAACTATCATCAATAGTTTGGTGAGCCTCCCAACAAGTATATCGGCTTACATTTGGATTTCGAGCGTAGGAAAAAATAGATTCGGCATCACTTAGCTCAATGGCTCTTAAGATCATTCTAGGCGTTTCAAGCGTAGGCGGGCGCCAAGCTTCATTATTATTATAAATAACCGCATCGTCTTGTCTATTAACTGAAAAACTCATGATCTCGGCGGGGATACCGGACTCATTTACCAGGCAGTGTAATTCCGTATCTTGAGGGTCAAAAAATACGAATGACCCCTCGGCAACAGCTTGAGATCTTTCGCCGATTTTTAAAGTGAGATTTCCCTTCGAAATATAAACGATCTCTTCAATTATGGAATGTCTATAAGACGCTGAGGTTTTCTGTCCCGGTAGCAGGACATCATGCACAAGAAAAACCTGTTTCGATCCAAAAAAATCAGAAATAACACCCGAAAGAGAGTAGGACTCTCCCGTACTATGATTTTTAAGTTGTTTATGCTCTAACTCGCCCAAGCTGACGGTCTTCATTCACATAATCCTTGCGCTCTGTTCGCACAAAGCCAAGTCCAATTGTATTAAGCAGAGTGGCAAAAACCCAGAAACGTACCTATTCACTTTTAACCAGAACTAGACCAATTGCTGGCCAATCCCATTGTTTTGTGATGAATTCTTACCATACAATTATTCAGTAACTATTTTCATGGAGGAAAATACTGTGTTGATGATTCGTTCATTCATTTGCCTATTTCTTTTAAGCCTAAGCTCTCTGTCTCTCGCCTCACAAGGAATCACAATTTACTCAGAAGAAGTGGGCGTCGCGAAATTTCACCGCATTGACAATAGTGTCCACGCCTATCCTTCTGACAATGTTTGGACACCTTTTATTCTTGCCAATAATGCACAAACGGATCGCACCACATTTCAAAAAAATAGTGATGGTTCATATACGGTCTACTTTTTAACTCTGGAAGATCTTTTAGTAGCGTCTTCTCAAATTTCTCAAAACGAACATTTACCAATTTCAATTTTAAATATTCATAGCCACGGCTTACCTGGCGCAACTTGGTTCCCTCGCGATAAACAAGATTTGAACAGCCTTCTTTGTTATCAGTGGCGCTCTTCTGCCGAAGGCTCTGATCGGGACAATTACGACCAATATTACAACCCCGTATCTGCTTATGAAGTTCAGCAAATTCGAGATATGGGGGATCGCACGTATAATCAAATGGGTTGCACAACAGGGTTACCTGAATGGAAAACTGTTGTCGCTCGTCACCCCGAATTTATATCAGCTCTTGCTTCTGATGTTCAAATCAGCTTCCTTTCTTGCGTTGTCGGATTGGGCCGAGCCGGTGAGGTTTTCACTCAAGGTTTAGCCAACTTGCTCTTCCCCGCAGGTTCTCAAGCGAAAATCCAAACCTCTGTTAATTTTGGCCTTGGCGACTGGTCAATGCCAAAGGGTATGGGTTTTTGGGATTATATCTCTGATGAGCAAATCAATCAAGATGACGAAATTTACCCTAAGACTCGACAAGATAGTTTGATAGCTCAAAAAGGGGCCGTACGTGTAACCCACTACTCAGGCTCTTCGTGGACAAGCACTATCGTTGGAAATCAAGATTCATTGATTTTTAATCGAAAGGCCAATATCTCGGGACCCGTTTTACATGAGGTTGTTCAAGCTCAGAAAGCCAATGTTCCAGGGGTCGATTATGTTCGAGTACCCGGTACGGGCGCTGTTATACCCGTTTGGCACTAAGAACCTAGGCTAACTCGTTTACAGCTCTCTACTACAACAGTGTTGTTGGATCATACTGCACATTAATTTCAGCTCCTTGTGCGGGTATGGCAGTTCCATGGAATATAATTGAGTTTGCTGTGGAATCGTAAGTCCAACCACTCGTAGCATCTTGTGAAATAGAAATACCATTCACACTGACCTGTATCGAGCTGACAACAGGAGTGCGATCTAAGTGATAGGCCGTACTCAATTCTAAAATCTGCTCTTGAATAGCTAACAATGAGGTTGCGTAGTTGCTGCAAATACTTGCCAACGTACCCTTTGTTTCATTGGCTAAAGTCATATATCTCTGCCCAATGATCGCAGTAGGGGCATTCGGCACATGGGAAGCCAAACAATTATTATCCAATACCGCCACTGCAGACACACTGTAGTTGCGATTATTGGGGTCCGTACTACCCGTTAAGTTATCCAAAAATGTAACATAGCTCGATACAGGATCTAATGTTGAAGCCGAATAGTTATGATCGGCTCCGCCGTACTCTGCTCGATTGTCTCCGCTAAAGTCATCCTCATCTGACAAAATAATAATAGCCAAAAAAGCTCCGGGACGAGGGAATCCCGTGTTTAGAGAATCCGTTAATGCATTTCGAAGACTTGAAAAGGCTCTCTCGTCACCACTTCCATTTTCGCCTTGAGATGCGTTCGTCACAAATGTATTCACAAGGTTAGGTGTGCTTGAATTAATAACTCTCACGCCCGTGTGGGTCGAGCCCACCCCATCCCGGAATTGTGCATAGAGATTATTGTTATAGAACTTTGATCCTGACAAATAGGCATCCGTTGTCGTAACCGCCATATTGAAATCAAAACCCTTTGTCACAAAGTTCGTAATGAACGAGTTAAAGTTGTTCGTCATACTTTGCTGTAAGGGATACATTGAGTAGGAGTTATCAATAACCCAAAGGATATCGATTTTAGAATTCACTTGTTTGGAAACGGCCGAAGAAAAGCTTTGGCTAGCGGAAAGAATCGAAACATCCCCGCTCGACTTATCGCAACCCGAATTTAAAACTAGAAAACTAGCAAAAATCGTTATCGTGATTTTATTTTTCATGGCCACTCCTTCGACATCCTTTTTAATTTAAAAAGGTCTTCTTAGAATTCGCCCAGCTTTTAAAATTATTCTATACAGAGTGATAATGACATTCTATTGGATCGCCAATCCCTTAAAACACTTCAGCTATTTTAATTCTAGACTCGAAATAAGACAGTCTAAGTACTTAAAAGCACGGCGAATTGAATAAATTATCGCTTATTATTTTTTAATCACTGTTTAGAAGTTCCTCATTTTTACTTAAAAAGCGAGCCTCCGCCATCCCAAGGACCTGTTTAATTGAACTTCTATTTTCCCAGTGGAAGTCGATTTTCCCTTACTGGTAGACTGAGCTTAACCTTTACCAAAGGCATTTGTGAAAAAAACAACTCAGCTCAAACTCCTTCTCGAAAATTATAAAAATCAACTCTCTTCCGAAGAATACGAAAGCCTTGTCAGCGAAACCGACAGACTGATTTCGCATTATTCAGATCACTTTAAAGCCATTCCTCTTTCACAAGATCGGGCTCGAGAAACGCACATGTTGATCAATCGCGAAATAGATAAAGCCTCTGACATTCCAGTGAGTTGTCGCAAAGGATGTGGCGCCTGTTGCCACCTTGAAATTGAAATCACAAAAGATGAGGCCTCTTTACTGGCCGACTCCCTCATCGAACTCAACCTTCAAATCGATGAAACAAAACTACAAGAACAAGCCAACAGACAAAGGCTGGATCCATTATGGGAACGACGCATTCATCCTGAAAATGCTTGTGTCTTCCTCGATGCCGAGATGGCCTGTACGAATTACGAAAATCGCCCTATGGTCTGTCGTAAACACTCGGTCGTCAGTCCCGCAGAAGAATGTATGCGTGAGGGAGGCCAACCCGTTCCCAGAATGATCCCCTTAGCAGAAATCATTATTAGCGCCAGCATCAGCCTGGAAGAAAACGAATTCGGCTCTTTATCAAAAATGCTAGGAAAAGAATTACAAAGAAGACGATTGGCTTTGGGGGAAGAAGAGATGCCCCATCGTAGTGTGATAGCTCCGTAAACGTATTTAACTATTTTTTGGAGCGACGACTTCAATCTTCCTGATTTAAACCCATCTGATTTTTTTCAATCTGGATTG
>DAHVKR010000055.1 GCA_027320785.1 Bdellovibrionales bacterium | reverse complement strand
CTATAGGATGAAACATGGTCACTGAGATTTTGAAAAATGTCTGGTATGCAGTTGCTCTTAGTTCTGAGGTGCCAGTTGGAAAAATGAAAGCTTTTTCTTTGGCTGGAGAGCCGATTGTCTTAGCCCGAAAGAAAAAGGGTGAGGTTTACGCGATTAAAGATATCTGTCCTCATAGAGGGATTCCCTTCTCTTATGGACAAATGATAGATGACGAAGTGGAATGTCCCTATCATGGCTGGAAATTTAACTCAGAAGGTGTCTGCACCGAAATCCCCTCTTTGTATGAAGGGCAAGACCTCGACTGTAAAAAAATAAAAGTTAAGAATTATCCTGTAATTGAGAAGCAAGGACTGATCTGGGCTTTTTTGGCCGATAAATCACAAACAGTTGATCTAAAACAAACACCACAACCGCCGACTTTGCCCACTTTACCGATGGACGCCCAACCGAATCTGATTGAGGAGGCTCTATTTCCCTGTCATATCGATCACGCTGTGATTGGTCTAATGGATCCAGCTCATGGGCCCTATGTTCATAAGTCTTGGTTCTGGCGATCTTCGAAATCTTCTTACGAAAAGAAGAAAAAATTTGCTCCTGTCCCTTTTGGTTTTCAAATGGTTCGGCATCAACCCTCTAAGAACTCGAAAGCTTATAAAATTTTAGGGGGGCAGCCGACTACGGAAATTACCTTTACTGTTCCGGGCGTACGAGTTGAGCATATTCAAATTGGATCACGTAACGTTTATAACCTAACTGTCCTATCTCCTTTAAGTGAGAAAGAAACGCGCGTAATCTCCATGCTTTATTGGGATATGCCCTGGTTGAGCCTTATTAAGCCTGTCATTGAAGCTTTTGCTCACAAATTTCTTTATCAGGATCTCGAGGCCGTAACGAAGCAGCAAGATGGTCTCAAGTTTGATCCGTCCTTGATGCTCATTAAGGACGCAGACACTCAGGCAAAATGGTATTATGCTTTGAAGTCAGAGTGGCAAACGCATCAGTCAGAGAAGCGAGTTTTTCATAATCCTGTTCAGGAAACTGAGCTTCGGTGGAGAAGTTAGTTTTGATTTCTAAAAGTTTAATAAAATGGGCACTTTGTACAAGTGCCATTTGGATAGTCCCGCTCTTTTCACAAGCCCAGGTCGTAGAAGTTCTAGGGTCTCAGAAGTTTTCATCTGCAGATACTTTTAAAACTCACCGCGTGGGTGGTCTCTCAGGCCTTAGCTACTCGGGAGGATTTCTGTGGTCGATATCCGACGACAGAGGTATGCATGGCCCTCCACGCTTTTATAAAATGGATTTTCAAAGTCAAAAAGTGAAAATTGAAGATGAAGTTCTGGTGAAGGAGCCGGCTGATTCACCTGTTGTTGATTTTGAAGCTTTGAATCGATTGAACTCGGGAGAGTTTCTTATTTCATCAGAAGGTGATTTTAATAAGAAACCCCGTGTTTTTCCTTTCGTTCGTTTTTGGTCGACAACTCGTGGGTGGGGAAAAAGCCTTCCTCTTCCCTCTGACTTTTTTCCTGAAAAAATAGGTCTGCAAACCCGAGGGTTACATAATAATTCTGCGTTTGAAGGCGTGACGATCAGCCTCGATGAAAAAACAATTTATCTGATGTCAGAACTCCCACTTGTTCAAAACAAAAAGGATGAGATTGAATTTTTGGAATATGGACAGAGTGACGAGGGTGAGTGGAGGCTTCAATCACGTAAACCCTATGTAAGAGATCTGCCTCCGGAAAATACAATTGAGGTGATGAGGGGAATAAGTGAAATTTTGTATTGGAAGAGCCATCAGCTTTTAGTTTTGGAGAGATATGTTCGTGTGGACCGTTCAAAAGGATTTAACTTTGGGGCTGAACTTTTTTCAGTGACATTGCCTGATTTGAAAAAGAAAAAGATTTTTACTTTTGAAAACAAATGGGCGGGTAATTGGGAAGGGATGACTTGGGGGCCTGATCTTTCCGATGGACGAAAGCAATTGATCTTGGTAACAGACAACAATTTTGAAAAAGGAACCCCCACTCAGTTTTTATTTTTGGCTGTTAAAGAGGAATCAAAGTGACCGTTTGGACTTTAAAAAAAGACGCCCTTTACCGTATCAAGCTCCAGCACCCCTGGGTTTATCGAGATGAATTAAAATTTGCTCCTGAACTACCCTACAAAGGAGCTCCGGTAGAGCTTCGCTCGGAAGCAGGTGATGTTTTAGCTCGAGGATATGGAAATCTTCAGAGCAAACTGACTTTTCGAGTTCTCAGTTTTGGAAGTCACACGGGCACACCCATGAGCCAGGAGTTTGTTCTCTATAAACTACTGAACGCCTGGAAAACTCGAAAACGCTTGGGCTTTTTGGGAAGCTTTCGACTTTGTTTTGGCGAGGGAGATGGTCTTACAGGGCTGGTTGTTGATTATTATAAACTTTCAAGTCCATCCTCTACTCAGCTTTTAGCTGTACAAATTTTAACAGCTGGAATGGAAAACATTTTTAAAGCTTTTCCAGATCTGTTGCGAATTCTTATCGAGAGAGCTCAAAAAGAAGGCCTCACTGAAATGAATTGGGATCAAACAGCGATCATTTACCGCAATGATGTGCGAGTTCGAGAACATGAGGGACTTCGCGAAGAGGCTCCCCGTTTTGTTCAAAATTTAAAAGATGTAGATTGGACGAAATCTCAAGCTTTAATGAATGCCTGGAATTGGCAAGAAACAATCTCGCTTAGTTGTGATCTTTATCAAGGTCAGAAAACAGGTTTATTTTTAGATCAGTCTTATAATATTCAAGCTGTCTTAGGTTTTCTTTCAAAGTTCAATCAAAAGAAGAAATTGAGAGTCTTAGATATTTGCTGCTATGTGGGTCACTGGTCAGCTCAATTTTCACATTGGGCAAAAGCTCAAGGCATAGAGCTTGAAATTGATTTGTTAGATATTTCAGAGACGGCGCTTCGATATGCTGAGGAAAATGCAAAATCCAATGGATGTTCTCAAGTTCGAACTTTTAAGCTCGATGCTTTGAAGGATTGGCCATTGGAAGAGAAAAGCTACGATGTCGTGATCTGCGATCCACCCGCCTTTGTGAAGTCAGTTAAAGACAAAGACAAAGGCCTTTCGGCCTATGTTCGACTGAACACAGAGTCCCTTAAGCGAGTTGTTCCAGGGGGAATCTTTGCGACCTGTTCGTGCTCGGGCCTTGTGGGCAGAAATGATTTTGATAAAGCGGTACAGAAGGGTTTTCTCAGAAGTGAACGCCAAGGGCAGCTCCTTTTAAGAGGGGGAAATGCCTGGGATCATCCAGCGCGGCTTTCATTTCCTGAGGGGCAATACCTGAAAATGAGTACCTATCTGGTTGACTCATTCTGAGACATCTTAAGAAAAGTGACTAATCCCTAGACAACTCCTTCCGTATAACGTCTCAAGAGGGAGTGGTTGTCTCAAAGAAAGATCTTGGAATGGTCTAGAGGCTGTTATTTTGATTTCCAAGCCTCATTGTTGGCACTGAGGGTGCAAATGTCTTCTGTTAAGAGGCATTTATGGAAAACATTAATTCTAAATGGTTAGTATCAAGTGTAGTCGGCGTACTCGTCATTATGCTGATGTTTTCTGTTACAAAAACCCTAAATGTAACTTCAAATAAAACGATGGGAGATCTCTTGCAGGTCTCCATGCCTAGGCCTGTGAAGGATATGCTGATTGGCTTCAGCTTAGAAGGCCGAAATATTATTCGCGAGATTGAAGAAAGCATTACGAAGAAAGCAACTCCTCAGAAGGCTCTTCAGAATAAGAAGGCGAAGGCTAAAGTAGACAAATTGAAGCAGGCTAAAATGAAAGCCGCTCGCGAAGCCGCACGAAAACAAGCTGAAATCGTGAAGCAAAGAGAGAAAGCATTTCAGGCTCGTGTTATTGAACAAGCTGAAAGATACAAACAAAGCTTACAGTTACAGGAACAAGAGGCGAATCAAAGAGCTCAAGTGCAAGCCCAGTACGAAGCTGTAGTGGCATGGCAAAAGAAATCGAATTCTCAAAGCACTGATAATAAGGCTGAAAAAGAAGTCTTAACCCCATCACAGTGGAAAAGCCTGATTTTGGCACAGCCAACAACAGAAAATGTTAAAAAAATGATCTTAGCGATGACATCAGGAGATATTGATCTTCAAACGTATTTGAATATTAGTGAGTCTCTTATTAAGGATAATTCTCAAGAAAAAAGAAAAATGGGTCTTTGGGCTTTATCCTCTGTTTATCGTGTTGAGGCTTATACGCTGGCATCACATCTTATGGTAGATGCGGACACTGATTTGCAAAAGTCATTGACGGACTATATGTACAATTACAATAGACCTCAAACGATCACTATTTTAGGTCAAGTTTTAAAGGCTCAAGATACTGTGGCGGCTTCATCAGCAGCGGAGCTTATATCAAAAGCTGTCCAAGAGCTGCAGACACAACAACAATCTCAAGCTAGCGGTTCTAATCAAAGTACTACGCAGAGTACAAGGCTCACAGTTACAGCTTACCAAAACCTTATTCCGACTTTGAAGTATGTTGCGGCTCAAAATCTCAACAATCTATCGCAGTGGGCCCAAACAATGCTTTCACAGTTGCAGAAAATCGCGACAACCGCCTAATATAAAAAAATGATAAAGTTCCTGCTCCTATTCTTGTGGATGCCTTGCATAGGCCTCGCAGCTGAATTTTCATTTCCATCAAATATGACGGTGGATGATATTCCTATTATTGTTCGCTCTTTTAATAGTGGGTTTCTAGCAAGGGCCCCGATCGGTCTTTTAGGTCAGGATAAATATCAAACCGAGATTACATTCAGACATAGCTATATTAACACCTCAACAGTATCTAAATTGGGTACAGGCTCTCAAGATCATCCCGTACAGGTACAAGAGGTTCTGTTTTCTCGTCAGCTACCTTTCGATGTGGAGTTAGGGGTCCAATCCAATCTTACGATGTTCGATCGTAACATCAGCACCTATGGTGGATATGCCCGTTGGGGCCTTTGGAACCTTCCTTGGGGAGGAGTTTCCTTGCTAGGTCTCAGCTCCAGTGCTCGCTACAAGAGTTTGATGAGTGCTAATTTATATGGTGGATCCCTCCTTTTTGATCTAAAGCTTTGGCAGCTTTCTGTTTCATTAGGGACGGGTCTTATGAGGACAACAAACTCGTTTGAGGCCTCACTTTTTGGGACCAGTGGTTTTGCAGAGAACCAAACCTATGCAAAATCATTTGCCCACCAGTCTGTTAAGGTTGCCTACTTTATGAATCAGTTTGTTCTAAGTATTCAAGCTGACTGGCTCGATCGATTTTTTGGCTCAGCTGAATTAAGCTACTTATTTTAAATTTATTTTTGAGAAGACTTCTCGATCAATCGAGTTGTTGATTTTCCATCTACAAAGGGTAATGAGTAAACTTGCCCGCCATAGGACTGCACAAAGGGGGCTCCTACAATTTGCTCAATTTTCCAGTCTCCACCCTTAGCTAAAATGTCAGGCTTAATGAGATGAATCACTCGCTCAGGAGTTTCTTCGTTAAAAAGGAAAGTATAGTCGACACACTCAAGAGCGGCCAAAATTTCAGCGCGATCATTTTCAGTTTGAATGGGACGAGTGGAACCCTTTAGTTTTTTAACACTGGTGTCTGTGTTAAGGGCTACAATGAGAATATCCCCTAGGGCTTTGGCGGCCTGTAGGTAGCGAATATGGCCAATATGAAGTAAATCAAAGCAACCATTTGTAAAGACGACTTTTTTATCTGTGCGAGAATCCCTGATTTTTTCGAGTAAAGAGGACTCAGTCGTAAACTGACCCATTAGCGCTTTCTATAAGTGCAAAGACCTGAAATACCGCCCAGGTCTCTTCCGATGATCCAACTGATAAGGGGAATTAAAATAACTCCTGTAACCATCATTAAGATTTGGCGGTAGAAAACCTTTAGGCTGTAGCTTGCCTTTTTCATTTCTTCGGGGAGTCCTAATCTTTGCTCATAGGCCCACTCTCCTAGTGTAAAGCCAATGAACATTCTTTGGCCCACATAGTAGATAAAACCGACGACGATAAACACAGCCCCCGTCGAAAGCCAAACCATTTGGCTACCTTCAGAGATGGATTTAATGAGGTCTAGTTTGAGTGTCAGAATCAAAGTCATGAGATAAAGCAAACTAAGGGCTGTCACCAGGAGAAGATCAAGAAAGCCAGCGGCGAGGCTGGGAGCCGTTTGGAGATAAGGTGATAAGTTTTGTGGCTTATCTTGAAAGGAAAGTCGTTTATTTTTTTCGTTCAGGTTTTTCAGAATTTTTTCAACGGCTTGGCCTGATGACGAAGGCGTTGGTGTTTTTTGCGGCTCAGGACGAGGAAGAGGCGTATCCAATCTGAGAGAGGGTACTGAGGGTTGACTGGATGTCCATTTTGGAGAAGTCATTTTGGGTGTCACAGGAGTCGAAGCTTGTCTGTTCGGCTCTTTTTTAGGATGAAATCCTAGACCTTGAGTCAGGGGTTTAAATTGAAAGTCATCCTGCTGTTGGCTTTTGAGATCGCTCATTCACTTTTCCTCATTAATCCTAGCTCATACTTTAGGACGCTGACCAAAGCGATGCAAGCGGTTTCAACTCTTAAAATCTGATCTCCCATAGATACGGGTTGAATCCCTTTTTCTTTTAAGCTGTGAGCCTCTTGAGTGGAAAATCCACCTTCGCCACCGACAATAATCCAGGCCTCGGGCCACGACTTCTGAGCCTGTGGGCGAAGATAGTCTTGCAAGTCTATCACGTCTTCCCCTTCATACCCAAATAGACACAGTGAATGATTATGAGGGTCCATTTGCTCGATAAATTTCGACAAAGGTAGAGGTTTTTGAAGTTGCATCAGCTCGCCTCGACCAGACTGCTGGGTCGAGGAGACAATGATTTTCTGCCAACGCTCCCATTTGTTATCTGATATTTTCTCTGAGGATTTAATGAAACTATATTCTGATGAGAGAAGTTGAATAGTTTGGACGCCCATTTCCACCGCTTTTTCGAGAACAGCTTCCAGAACAGGAAAGCGGGGTACACAGAGTGCAAGTTTAATATGAGGAGTCGCAAGAGAGGGAATACGTCTTTCTTCTATAATTTTCGCTGTGGCTTCTTTTTTTTGAACGGAAGTCACCTCAACTAGGTAGGCCTTGCCATCTAATATGACTTCAAACTTAGAGCCTACATTCTGACGACAAACATCGAATATGTGGTGAAAGAGATCACCACTCAATTGAACGGCCTCACCCGATAAGTTTTGAGGCTCTATCCAATAGCGTCTCATGACTCGCTATTCCTTATGAGCCAAAATCCCACCCAGTCATCTTTTTCGAGGCGTCTTACAACTTTAAGTTGAGAGGGCTCGATGAATTTTTCAAAGAAGTAGGATTCTCTCTCAAGCAAAATGCCCGTGACAAAAAGTTGACCTTCGGATTTGAGTACTCGTAACAAATCTTTTCGGAGATTGATCAAAACTCCATCG
>DAHVKR010000054.1 GCA_027320785.1 Bdellovibrionales bacterium | reverse complement strand
AAAATATTTCTACGGTTTTAAGTAAAAAGGGCACCCACTGGGTGCCCTTTAATTAAACTCATTTGGTGAGCTTTTTGTTTTATTTCGAGACTACGCTCTTTCTACAGAAATCATCACAGAAGCCTCAAGGCCTTCTCCGAAGCGGATAGCGGCTTTATGCTGACCCAACAGTTTAATGGGTTCTTCTAAGTGAATGTCTCTTCTGTCGACAGAGTACCCTGCTTTTTCAAGCTCTTTTGAAATTTCTGTTGTTGTCACAGTTCCGAAAAGCTTGTCTGAATCACCTGCTGCCATTTTAAAGCTCAGCGTGATTCCATTGATCTTATCTAAGATCTCTTTTCTTTCTGCCTGTGCCTTTTTCTTCTTCGCTTCTGCAACGACCTTTAAGTGGTTCCACTCTTTAACGCGTTTTTCAGTCGCCTCCGCCGCCATTTTGCGCGGGAATAGAAAGTTGCGAGCAAATCCTTCCGAAACGCTCACGAGCTCTCCCACTTTACCAATATCCTTAACGTCTTTCGTTAAAATAACTTTTTTCATAATAACCTCGCATTCTGGTTGTCCTGTCCCTTTGCGGGAAGCTTGCGGAGCTTTTTTCTGAAATCAATCCAGAAATCTACAAAGCCTACAAACGCAAGGACAACGAATAATTGAAAAATAAAAAGAAAATACCCAAGGGCTCTCATAAAAAATCCAACCCTTAAGACTCTGTAAAAAAATTCAAGGATCGCAAGCCCTTGAAGGAAGAAAAGTACAATACAGACATTCAATATATTGATTGAGATGTTCTGGCCTTTCCATTCCAAGATGGCTCCCAAAAAAGAAACCATTCCAATCCAAACAAAAACATCTGGAAGCCTAAAATCTAATAGTTTGATTTGGGCAGCATATCTTTCTCGAGGCAGTCGAAACCAGCGGTAGACAGCCTTTTCAAAGATAAGCGCATGAGCTAGCACCAATACGATTACAATGACTGCAATCGAAGGGATTTGGTGCACGATTGTCATAAAATCAAACCCGTCCGGAAGTCTCAGCAGTGTTCTTTCATTAAAAAATGTTTTAATGGCTTTCGCTAGCTGATCAAGGGTTGTAATACCGCTTGATCTTGCAAGCCCGTAAGCTCCTCCCAATAGAAGGGCTGTCCCGGCAGTCATGCTGAGTAGGCTATTCCATATCCAGCGCAAACCCTTCCCCTCAAGTTCTGTGTACAAACCCACAGAAACCCACACGGCGGCAATAAGAAACCACATTTCTTGAGTGATCAGACTTAATACTATTCCTGTGCCCCAAAAGGCCCAAGAGCCATATCTCTGTCTGAGAACCCGAACAAATGGAGCTCCCCATATAAACGTTAGCAAAGTTAGTGAATACCCTGCTAATGCCATCAGTGAAAACGGAGTAATTGATTTACGCAAGAGTCACAACCTTACTTGAGTTATTCACCACGAGGAGCGCGTTCTTCTCGATCTCCGCGGTCGCCTCTTTCAGCACGAGCGGCCGCCATGGCTGCTTTACGCAATTGAGCTTTTGCTTCTCTTTCGCGCTCTCGGTTTGCTGTCTCTGCAAGTCCGGTTTTAAATTTATCGTAGTGCTTCGACAATGGAAGTCTTTCATCCAGTCTTACGTGTGAAAAACGCAAAACTTTATCATTGATTCTCATTGTACGCTCAAGTTCTGCTACAACATTTCCAGTCGCTTCGAAAAGCGTATAGAAGAAAACAGCTCTTTTGTTTTTACCAATTGGTGTGGCTAAATTTCTTTTGCCCCACGTATCTAAAGTAAACACAGATCCATTAAAGGATTCGATGGTTGCTTTGTTTTTTTGGAATAACTCTTTTTGCTGTTCTGTTGTTGTGTCAGGATGAACAATAACAATTGCTTCATAGAAGCGTTTAGCTTGATCCGCCATTAGGTTCCCTTCGGTTAAAGCCCAACCCCCTATGGGTCGAGCAAGGATTTTTAAGTTCTTGAGGAGTTATCATGGGTTAGGGGGGTAGGGCAAGGATTTGTCCCTTCAGGACTTGGCCCCGGCCGAGGAGCCCTGTAACCTTTATCAAGATGGTCTATTTAATAAAGGGTTTAAGCGGCCCCTATCAGAATAAGTTCTTTAAAATTGAGGCGGGCATGGTCATGGGTCGCCGGCAGGGGCAAATTCAGCTCCCGCTGGACAGCAACGTTTCTTCTGTGCACGGGCGCGTCATTTCTTTGCCTAATGGTCAGCTTTTACTTCAGGACGCGGGCTCTCAAAATCAGTTCCTCGTGAACGGCCACAAAGTTGAGACCGTCGGCATTTCTGAGGGGACCCGTTTTCAAGTTGGCCAAAGCCTTTTTGAGGTTTTGCGGATAAAGGAGTCTGAGCTTTCCCAATACTCTGTAGAAAGAAGCTGGAAAGATGCGGTCTTTGCAGTTCTTAAAAAAAATTCTCTGTTAGGCACAAGCTCTGCTGCGCCCCTCAGTCCAACGGTTCAGGTTGAGTGCTTACAAGGCCCTTCCGCAGAAACGACGTGGCTCTTGGGTTTTGGTCCTCGCATTTTTGGTCCTCTCAGCGAAGATATTTCATTCCTCGAAAAAGATTCACCCGATCAAGCTTTTGAGATTTCTCAGGGACCATTGGGACCCCTTATCAGACCCCTTGCAAAAAAAGTTTTAATCAATGGACAGTCTCTCGATGAAAAGCTACTTGATGATGGTGATGAAATTCGTGTCGGCACCAGTCTCTTTAAGGTTCGTTTAGGTTAATTATGGAATATCCCAAAGTTTCAGAGACCATTCCAAGCTTCGATGGAAACCCTCTTTATTATGAAGTCCGTGGTGACGGCCCGAAGACTCTTGTCTTTATTTATGGCATCGCCTGCCTGATGAATCACTGGCACTATCAAGTTGAGCATTTTTCTCAAGAATACAGGGTCATTACCTTCGACCTTCGCGGGCATCACAAAAGCAACCCTGTGCATGATCTCAACTCTCTTACCATGACAACCTTAGCGAAAGATCTCGCTTTTCTCTTGGATCATCTAAAAGTGGAAAAACCCGTTGGGCTAGGCCATAGTTTTGGCGCTCCGCTTTTACTGGCAGCTCACCAGTTAAACCCCTCCCTTTTCGACTCCTATGTTTTTGTAAATGGCTTTCAGAAAAATCCCATTAAAGGAATGTTTGGACTCGACATTATCGAGCCCTTTTTCTATTTCGTTAAATCGCAGTTTGATAAAAACCCCCTCTTGTGGAATTCCCTGTGGAAAACCCTGGTCGATAATCCTATTTCTATGCAACTAGCTGCTTTAGCTGGTGGCTTTAATATTAAGCTGACTGAGTTTAAAGATATTGAAATTTACGCGCGAGGAGTCTCACAGTTGAATTTAGAGGTTTTTATTCCTCTTTTTGAATCTCTCATGCGCTTTGACGGCACTGACATTCTTCCGACGATTACTCAGAAAACTCTTATTATTTCAGGCGATAAAGACAACATCACACCTAAGTCTTTTCAGATGGACTTTAAACGCTCCATCCCTCATGCCACATTCTTAGAGGTCCCGCACGGATCACACTGTACACAATTAGATTATCCAGACTACGTCAACTTACGAATAGAAGAGTTCCTTAAATAAAAAGGGAGACGCTTTAGGCATCTCCCTTTAGAGTTTTTACTTTTAAAGCTTTCGCTTATCGATATGCCACTTTAGTAATATCGAACCCATAATCTGTTGCGCTGTCGTCGCTTGTGAATACAATTTTTGCAGTATCACCAGGAATTGGGTCACTGAAACTGTCGTCATTGTTTCCAGTTAATTTTTGGATCAACTTTCCAGTTCCATCAAAAATTTCAACAGTGTCATAAATTTGCTCTGTTGAAAACTTCGCAAAGTAGATTGAAATTTCTTTTGCCCCAGGCACATTAACAGTTTGCTCAAGCTTTGTTTTGTCCACATAAGGGTGAGCTGTTGAAATGCTGATGTCTTTAGAAGACCAGTGAACGGGGTCGTTCATATCTGGAGCCGGAATGATGTTCGCAAGAGCCGTATAGGCGTTTGCAATACCACCGCTTAATACTTTTTTCTTAAGATAACGATCTGGTTTTGCAGTCGCAATGATTCTGGCTTTGATATCTAAGTTTTTCATATCAGGAAAGTGTGAGGCCACAAGAGCCGCGATACCTGATACGTGCGGAGTCGCCATTGAAGTTCCTGACCATGACTGATAGCCGTCTTTAGTGATGCTCACGATGTTCACGCCAGGAGCTCCTACATGAACTTTCTTTTTGCCATAACTAGAGAAAGATGCCAGTTGGCCTTTATTGTCAATCGCAGCTACTGCTAAAACGTTCGGAACATCATAGCTAGCAGGATATGTTGGATTAGAGTCGTTGTCGTTTGATTCGTTACCTGCTGCCGCAACAAAAACTGCATTTGCTTCATTTGATTTTTGAATCGCATCAAAAAGAGCTTGTGAGTATCCGCCGCCGCCCCATGAGTTACTCAAAACACGCGCGCCCATTTTTGTGGCATAGTTGATAGCTTGAACTGCGCCATCAAGAGTTCCTGATCCATTTGCATCCAAAAATTTCGCAGCGAGAATTCTTGTTTTCCAGTTTACGCCCACCAAGCCTTTGCCATCATTTCCATTGGCTCCGATTGTTCCTGAACAGTGTGATCCGTGGCCATGATCATCCATGGGATCGCCTGTTGGGTGAGCCGCATCAACAAAGTTTGCGCCGTGAATATCGTCGATAATTCCGTTGTTATCGTCATCAACTCCAGCCTTACCATTTAACTCAGCTTCATTTGTCCAAACATTGGCCTGTAAATCTGGTGAGTTATAATCGATCCCTGTATCAACAACAGCGACAAGAACTTTATCACTGCCTGTTTCAATGTCCCAAGCTTGAAGAGCGCCAATATCAACACCAGCCGTTCCAACATGACCTTCTGAGTCAGCGGCGCCAGTATTCGACATGCCCCATAATTGACCTAGCATTGGATCATTGGGTGTCTTGTTAATATGATATATATAGTTGGGTTCAACATATTGAACACTCGGGTTTTGAGCCAACTGTTGCATTACAGACTGGCGTGTTTCAAATACAGGCCGCTTAATAACAACAAGGTTCAAATCTGAAATAGTATTCTTAACATACGCGCCCAGTGAGTTGGCGATTGTGTTAATCGAATAGTTTTGAATGTTATATTGTGGCTTAATCTTCACCACATATTCGCCGGGCACAGCCTCTGGCTCTTTTGTCATCTTTGCGATTTTTGCGTTTGCCTGTGTGACTCCCACAAAAGCAAATATGGCAGCCATTGTGGCAACGGCTCTTCCTTGAAACCGATTCATATTTCCCCCTCATCGATTTTCATTTCACACTTTGTTTCATTGCACAGTTTGTGAACAAACAAGTTGCGAATTATTGTTCTAGTTCCAAAATGGTACCGAGGGGGGTGGGCTAAACGTACAGAAATAATCAGGGCTTTCTATAAATGCGACATTAGTCTAGGTTAACACGCCTCGCTATCTGAGCCCGTATGGTCCTTCTCAAAATTAAATGAGAGTTGTTCAGAAGTTATTTTCTCGTGGATCGGTTTTGTGTCTGTGGTTTTGCTGTGCAGCCGAAGCTCAACCCACTCATCATCCTCGTCCTCACTTGTCGCTTGAGAGCCAAGGGGGCGATGTTTGTTCGCGACTTGAACTAAATATTTAATAAAGGCTTTTTGCGTAGCCTCTGATGAGTCCGCGTTAAATCCCATTTCTTTCATGATTTCGCCCACTTTTTTCATAAAGTCTCTTTCCGACAGAGGCTTTGGTGGGCATTCCAGTGATGTAGATCCGCGCCTGTCTTAGTTATTTGACAGACGCGCTCCGCGCCACCGGTTAATTGAAAAACCCGAATGGCAACGCGTTATTTTTATTACATGTCTCCGATTGAGGTCTCTGGTTTTTTGTTCAAGCTCGCCTTCAAGAATTCACGATTCATGCGGGCAATACTCACAAGGCTAATATCTTTTGGGCAAGCAGCCGAGCAGGCTTCCGTTGTTGAACAAGCTCCAAAGCCTTCCAAGTCCATTTGCTCCACCATTCCAAGAACTCGTCTTTCTCTTTCTGCGTCTCCTTGAGGCAGAACCGCCAAATGAGAAATTTTCGCAGAGGTAAAGAGCGCAGCAGAACTGTTCTTACATGAGGCCACGCAAGCACCACAGCCAATGCATGTGGCATTAGCAAAAGCCTCATCGGCATTCGATTTCGGAACGGGAATCGCATTTCCATCTGGCGCGCCTCCCGTATTCACCGAAACAAATCCGCCAGCCTTGATAATTCGATCAAATGCTGTTCGGTCTACCATTAAGTCTTTAATAACTGGAAAAGCGTGGGCTCTCCACGGCTCAAGAGTTAAGACTTCGCCGTCTTTAAAGTTTCTCATGTGAAGCTGACAAACCGTTGTGCTTTTGAGAGGGCCATGGGCATTCCCATTGATCATAAAACCACAGGAACCACAAATTCCTTCTCGGCAGTCATGATCAAAAGTAATCGGGTCGTCTCCTTTTTGAATGAGCTCTTCATTAAGCTGATCCAGCATTTCAAGAAAGGAAGCATCTGTTGAAACATTTTGAACCGGGTAGCTTTTAAACTCTCCCTTTGTTCCCTTGTTTTTTTGTCGCCATACTTTAAGTGTTAAGTTGATTTTATTTTCAGCCATTTACCCACCTACTTGTAGCTTCTTGTTGCCAGTTTGACATTTTCAAATTCAAGTTGTTCTTCATGTCGAGTCTGGTTCTTTCCTGTGCCCATCCATTCCCACGCGGCCACATGGCAAAAGTTTTCATCATCTCGCTTTGCCTCGCCGTCCACCTGATACTCTTCTCGGAAGTGGCCGCCACAAGACTCTTTTCTTTCAAGTGCATCTCGGCACATCAACTCGCCCAACTCCATATAGTCTGCTACACGGCCCGCCTTTTCCAGCTCAGGATTTAAGTAGCTGGCCTCGCCAGGAACTCGTACGTTTTGCCAAAACTCCTCTCGAAGTTTCGGAATCATTTCGAGCGCCTCTCGAAGACCTTTTTCTGTTCTGCCCATTCCACAGTGGTTCCACATGATGCGACCTAATTGTTTATGGAAGCTTTCAACAGTTCTTCCACCCTTAACGGCCATCAGTTTTTGAATCTGTGTTTCAACTCCATTTGCGGCTTCTTTGAACGCCTCGTGAGTTGTTGAAATGCTTTCAAGCTTCGCGTTTGCAATGTAGTTGCCCACTGTATAGGGGACGACAAAATAGCCGTCTGCCAAGCCTTGCATCAAGGCGGAGGCGCCCAGTCGATTCGCACCATGATCAGAGAAGTTTGCCTCTCCCGCCACAAATAAGCCAGGAATTGTGCTCATTAAATTGTAGTCAACCCATAAGCCGCCCATTGTGTAGTGGGGAGCTGGATAAATCTTCATCGGTGTTTTGTAGGGATTTTCGCCTGTGATTTTGTCATACATTTGAAAAAGGTTCCCGTACTTCTCGGATATTTTTTGATCGCCCTGTCTTTTAATGG
>DAHVKR010000053.1 GCA_027320785.1 Bdellovibrionales bacterium | reverse complement strand
TTTATTTTAAAGGAAGTTCTCCACCGAATTCTACACAATGCCACTAAGTTTGGTTCTGAGGGCACTTTAATCGATGTCAAAAGTTCATCTCAAAAGGGAGGCATCCTTGTCAGTGTTGAGAATAAAGGCTCTGCAATCAATCTTAACCAGCTAGATAAACTGCTCAAACCTTTCTTCTTAGATGAAAATGTCATGCATCACTCTGCAGGCACAGGAATGGGGCTCGCGATTTGCCAATCCCTACTGAAGAATATTCAATCTCAAATCCACATTGAAAATGTTGAAAATGGGGCTCGCATCTCTTTTCTGATTCCTCAAGGTCCGCCCAACTAAAACAAATATCCGGATTTCCCAATAACGAACTCTAGAAAAGTCCTCATGACTTTTCTAGTAGACTCTTTAATTGCTCATTCACGGAGCATGATAAAAATTTTTTTAATTCTCTTATTTCCACTACAGGTTTTTTCTCAAATAACAGTTTTGGAACTTGGACAATCTCGGACATACCAAGATATCAAAGATCGTGTTTGGATTGAAAAAAGCTCTCTCTTAAAAGCAGAGGCCATGGGCTCCGGAGTTCGCATTTTGGCTAAACAAGTCGGCCGCTCCCAAGTTCGCATCAACGGGCACATTGAAACCTTTGAAGTCATCCATCCCAACCAGAAAGTTCTTTACGATCAATTGCAAAAGCTTGTTTCTAGCAAACCAGGATTGCACACGGATGTTGAAGACGGTCAGGTTGTCATAAAAGGATACGTTCACGATTGGAAGGCCTGGAAAGATCTATCTGAAAATTTAGGCTTAGCTTCCTATCAAATGAAGGCGGAATTATCGGAAAATTTAAAGGAGACTCTGCAAAATCATTTGGATGAAGATTTAAAATCTCAAGGTCTCCTAAGTGTCAATGTCATCCAACAACCCGAACTGGAAGTACGCCTCAACCCCCAACAAGCTAGTTTAGATCGGTATCAATCCTATTTTAAAAAAATGGGAATTCCAGTGGTTTTGTCTACTGAAAGCCTTGTCATGGTCCCCGTTGTCCGAGTGGATATTACGGTCGTTGAAATGAATAAGCAGTTCTCGCGTAAAATCGGACTTCAACCCATGGCCTCTGCTCAGTTTCAAATTTTACCGCACAAGCTCGTCAGTGCCGAAAATCTAATGGCAACACTTCATCTAATGGAAAACCAAGGTCAGGCCAAAATGCTCGCCAGCCCCAATTTGATTTGTCGAAGTGGAAAGGAAGCTGAGTTTTTAGCGGGAGGTGAAATTCCAATCAAAATAGCAAATTTTGCTTCTCAAGATATAATCTGGAAAAAATATGGTGTCCTTCTTAAAATCAAACCTCTTGCAGATAGTACAGGACGAATTAGCCTTTCTATTGAAACAGAGGTATCCAGCCTAGGAGCACCCATTGATGGAATTCCTTCTATTCAATCAAATCGTGTGTCCAGTCAGTTTGATCTCAGTCATTCACAGGTACTTGCTCTCTCAGGGCTTTTAAAAAATGATGAGGGCCATAGTGAAAGTGGTCTCCCTTTTCTTTCTCAACTACCTATTCTTGGGCCTCTGTTTTCTAGTCATGATTATCATTCTCATAAAACAGAGCTCGTTATTTTTGTAAGACCTCAACTTCTAGATCAACAGCCTACTTCCGAGTGGACACGAGGAGCCTCCCATGTCAGCACCTCTCTCTGATTTATATTTGGATATTCAAAAAAAATGGGCAGAGGCTGCCCATGCTCGTTTTATCGAAGACGAGTCACAAAACACAGAGTTTCAATCTTTTTTACAAAAAGAAATTTTGAAATTAAATCCACTCACTGTTCAAGAGCGCCTTTCAAGAGAATTTTTTGAGTGGGGTCCTCTCCATGAGTTGATAGAAAATGAGGCTCTCACTGAAATTCTTGTGAATGCACCCAACTCTATTTGGTATGAAAAAGGAGGCATCCTTTATCAACATCATGATTCTTTTTTATCAGAAAGTAGTTATGCCAATATTCTAGAAAGAATCTCCCAAAAATCAGGAGCGCACCTTAGTTTGAACCACCCCTATCTAGAAGGTAAGTTTTTAGACTTCCGAGTGACTCTTGTCGATAAGTGTCTGACCTCAAAATACGCGGCTCTTTCTTTACGACGGCACCCTCGCACTGCATGGGACTTTAATAGGCTTGCTGAAAATAAATGGTGTACAGAACATCAAGCCGAAACTCTCAAAGCTCTCATTCAAGATAAAAAAAACTTCCTTATTATCGGGGAAACAGGATCCGGAAAAACATCCATTGCAAACGCATGTCTACAAATGCTTTCCTCTTCAGAACGTGCTGTTCTCATTGAAGATTGCTCTGAACTTATTTTACCTAATGATTGTTCACTTAAACTTCTCACACGAGAAGATCCTTATGGACAACTAACACATGTCGCACAACAAGATTTAATTCGTCGATCTCTCAGGCTGCGTCCTGACCGACTGGTCATGGGAGAAATTCGGAGCACTGAAGCCAAAGACTTCTTAATGATGCTCTCAACTGGGCACGCTGGTAGCTTCGGAACTCTTCATGCTCAAAGTCCACACGAAGCCTTGATCAGACTCGAAATGCTCGTCCAACTAGGCGCGCCCCAGTGGAATTTGTCTGCCATTCGTCGACTGATTTTTCTCAGTCTTCATTTTATCCTGGTGACAGAGCGCAACTCCAGAGGAGAACGTCGCTTCAAGGGGCTTTATAAACTTGCTTCTCTAGAGGACTCTGGGTTCACGCTCGAGCCTGTCGAAGACTGAGTTTCCGAAGCCAATTCTTCAGAGTGAGTTCGACTGGACTGTCGAGCCACTTCCTTCGGATTTCGATGCGCAAAAAACTGATTCGCCATCTCTTTGACAAGATCACTTTTAACTGTGCCTGTCGGCTTATAAGTTGTATGCGCTGGACTCTTCGAAGGGAGCGTATCCCCATCCATAATCGGAGATACCATTTGATCCGAAAGAGTCATTCGATCTTCGATTTCAATCGGTTTCGCCATAGGACGCCCCAAGGTAGGAGCTCCGGGTCGCACGGGTAAAGCTCGCGAATTATCGTAGCTTTGCGTACGCGCACTGGGTGGTAAGATTTTACTGATTTTTTCCATAAACACCTCCTGTGTTGACTGGAAAATTTTCATGGAACTCATCATGAGTCCCTTAACCCCTTATCGGTTTAAATTGTTTCAGCTTGAGACGTCCCGTCCAGAACTAGACTAAGGATTAGCTGTTATGATCAGATTTATGTAGATCCTCTAAATGCTTCTCTGCCTGTGGACTCAAACGGATTCCCACCTCGACTAACTGGTCACGGTGAACCTCACTCGGGCAGTCTGCCATCAGATCTGTTGCCTTCGCAGTCTTTGGAAACGCAATCACTTCTCGGATTGCGTCTGTTTGACAAAGAAGCATCACCAGACGGTCCAAACCCCAAGCAATTCCACCATGAGGTGGTGTCCCATATCTTAAAGCCTCTAAAAAGAAACCAAACTTGTGCTGAGTCTCTTCAGGACTCATCCCGAGAACCTTAAACATAGCCTGCTGAATTTCATTTCGATAAATCCGGATACTACCGCCACCCATCTCGTAACCATTGCAAACGAGGTCATAGGCTTTAGCGAGCATTTTGCCGTATTTTTTTTCATTCTGGTTCAGCAGATCGTCATAGGACTGATCTTGTGGAGATGTAAACGGATGATGTCGAGCCACCCAACGCTTTTCATCAGGTGAATACTCCAGTAATGGAAAGTCTGTCACCCAGAGAAAACGGTATTGCGAATGATCCACCTGCTTCAACTCTCGACCTAAATGAAGTCGTAATGAGTTTAAGGCCGCACACATCACATCAAAATCATCAGCCACAACAAGAGTCGCATCACCTTGCTTCGCCCCTGTTGCCACCATCATTTCTTTTAACTTTTCAGGAGAGAAAAATTTAGAAACAGATGAGGTTACATTTTCAGCATCCCACTTGATCCAAACAAGGCCTTTTGCTCCTGCCTTTTTGGCCATATCCGTTAACTTGTCCAATTGAGCTCTTGAAAAAGTAGCCCCTGTCGGAACAGGAATTCCTCGAATCATTCCGCCTCGAGACAAGGTATCATCAAAAACTTTAAAGCCCGAGCCTTGAACAATAGACCCCAGGTCTTTAATTTCCATTCCAAAACGCGTGTCTGGTTTATCGGACCCATAGCGATCCATGGCCTCTTGATAAGTCATGCGTGGAATAGATCCAACATCAATGCCTTTTACTTCCTTCCAAATTGTGCGAAGAAGTTTTTCGTTGATCTCGATAATATCTTCGACATCGATGAAGCTCATCTCGATATCAATTTGAGAGAACTCCGGCTGACGATCAGCTCGCAAATCTTCATCACGAAAACATCGTGCGATTTGAAAATAACGATCGAAATTAGCAATCATTAGAAGCTGCTTCAAAGTTTGAGGAGACTGCGGAAGTGCGTAAAAAGTTCCAGGGTTCACGCGCGAGGGAACTAAATAGTCACGTGCTCCCTCTGGAGTACTTTTATAAAGAATGGGAGTTTCAACTTCCACAAAATGATTTTCACTCAAAAATTTTCGAACGAGCTGCAAGACTTGATGACGAACCATCAAGCTTTTTTGCAAAACTGGTGAACGTAAATCCAGGTAGCGATACTTCAAGCGCAAAACCTCGCCCACATTGGGATCATCAATCTGGAAAGGCGGCACAGCCGACTCATTTAAAATTTCACAGCGAGTCGCTTCGATTTCAATCTCACCCGTTTTAATTTTGGCATTCTTCATACCATCAGGTCTTTTACGGACGATCCCCTCGAGGGCTAAAACAAACTCACCTCGAAGATCTTTGGCCGAAGCTGTCTCGGCTTTTTTAGGATCCAAAACAACTTGCACAATTCCTTCGCGGTCTCGCAGATCGATAAAGATCAAAGAGCCGTGATCCCGTCGAGTGTTGACCCAACCCATGAGAACAACTTTTTGTCCCACGACATCCACTGAGAGTTGTCCACAGTAGTGCGTACGCTTTAGTTCTTTTACAAATTTTTGTGAGGCCATGCGCGTTAGGCTCTCATAGCTTGAATCCAGAGTCAAAAACCACTAATTAATATCATATAGAGGAAAGACTTATGGGTAAGTTTACGATTAACCACGATGTGAAGCAGCCGGTCGACGAAGCCTTCGAAAAGGTCCAGCAAGTCCTATCTAAAGGCGATGAGCTGAAAAAATATGACCCTAAAATTGACTGCAGTTTCGACTCTGCCTCTAAAACTTGCAAAATTAAAGGCTCCCAGTTCAAAGCGGACCTCCAAGTCAGCTCCAAAGGCTCCGGATCCCTTATTTCTGTTACGGTTGACCTTCCCCTGCTCCTAACTCCTTTTAAAGGCAAAATAACAGAGTCCCTGGTGAAGCTATTTAGTAAGCATCTCGGTTAAAACGGGGTGTTGAATGGCCAAAGTCGTTAAAAAGAAGAAAACAGCTAAAAAGGTAAGCCGGAAGGCCTCTCCGAAAAGGTCGAAAGCCTCAAGCCATCGAAAGGTAACAGCTGTTCTTGTCGATGAAAATGAAGAACTCAAAGCTACACCTGAAACTGAGGCAGATGGTTTTGACTCAACGGAGTCTACTGAAACCTTAGGACCCGATACCGCCAAAACCCTAGCTCCTCTTGGTGAAAGAGGTCTTGCCACAACGGACCCCCTCATTCTCTATTTGAATGAAATCCGTAAATACAATGTGATGACTCGAGAGCAAGAGCAAATCGTAGCAAAACATTACTTCGAAACTAAAGACTCTCAATCCGCCCAGGAACTGGTTAAAGCGAACCTTCGTTTTGTTGTGAAAATTGCCGCTGAATATTCCAAGTTTGGGGCCAAGATGATTGACCTGATCCAAGAAGGTAATGTGGGCCTTATGCACGCTGTGAAGGAGTACAATCCCTACAAGGGAGTACGTCTGATCACCTATGCTGTTTGGTGGATCCGTGGCTATATTCAAGAATATCTAATGAAACAGTTCTCCATGGTTAAAATTGGAACAACACCTAACCAACGAAAACTTTTTTACCAACTTCAAAAACAAAAAGCTGAGCTTGAAAAAATGGGTCTTGTCAGTGCCGAAGCTATCAGTGAAAAACTCGGTATTCCCATTGAAGAAGTTGAAAGTATGCAAAGCCGCCTCACTCAACGAGATGTCAGCTTAGATAAACCATTAGGTGATGATGGCTCACTGACCTTACAAGATCTTCAAAAAGGACACGAAGAATTCCCTGTAGATGAGAAGATGGCCCAAGCCGAAATGGTTGAACTCCTTAAATCAAAAATTGATGAGATTCGTCCCTTACTGAATGAAAAAGAAACTATCATCTTGGACGAAAGACTCTTAAGCGATGACCCTCTAACACTTCAAGAAATTGGTGAAAAATATAAAATCACGAGAGAAGCCGTTCGCCAGGCTGAAGCTCGATTGATGAAGAAAATTAAAGAGCGAATGGGAACCGTTTCTTAAAATTTCTCCTGACTTATTCCTACCAAATTTTAATCTGATCCTTTTCTGGTAGGTAAAGCTTGTTACCTGGCTGACACTTGAAAGCTTCCATAAAGCCTGGCTGATTTTTAACCTGCTCGTTGATACGGGCCCAAGTCGCCGCATGGGGGTCTGTTTTGAGAAGCTTTTTAGCATAGTCAGGGCGAGCCACTGTACACCAAAGACGCGCATAACTTTCAAAAAATCGCTTTTTATCTTCTAAGCTTCCCTGACCCTTCGGAAAGGCAGCTTGATAGGCGAAAGTAAGGCCGACCAAATCCGCGATATTCTCTCCTTGAGTTAACTGCCCATTGTGGCCAATTTTATTAAACTCTTCGATCATTTTTTGACCACGGCGACTAAACTCAGCCTTATCCTTCATGCCCATCCAGTCATTTACTTTTCCTTCAGCATCATATTTAGAGCCCTGATCATCAATGCCATGACCCATTTCATGCCCCATCACAGCTCCCACAGCACCGAGGTTGGCAATCATATCCCCATCCTTATCAAAGAAAGGGTACTGCAGAATTCCAATGGGTAAGACAAATTTGTTTTCGCTGGCACTGTAGTAGGCATTCACTGTTAAAGGAGACATTCCCCAAGCATCTTGATTAGATGGTTGTTTGAGATCTTCCATTCTTTTATTGAAAGAAGCCTCAGCACGTATTCTTTGATTTTCCAAATAGTGATTAGTCGTATACTTTTGGACGGGAATAAAATCCCACTCCTTATCAGTTTGAGGTTGTACCAACTGTAAACGTGCCACTTTCATTTTATGAATAGCTTCTTCCTTCGATTTTTTAGAAAGCCAAGTATTATTCTGAAGACCTGTCAGGATACTATCCCGTATATGCTGGCTGAGCTCTTTTACTTTTTCCTCTTTAAAACCAGGGAAAATTCGACCGATTAAAATTTGATCCAGTTCTTTTGAAAACCCCGAACTCGCCGATCTCGTACAGCGTTCTTGTAAATCTGGACGCACGGGAGGCCCACCAAAAAACTTTTTCTGAAAATCGAATTCTTTTTTATAAAAGTTTGGGTACCCCTCATCCATAAAATCGCTGGCCGCTGAGTAGAGGTAATAATCCTTCAAAGTACTTAAATGTTCAGGAGTTAAATAAGTATTTAAGAAATCAAGCGCTTCGGGGATGGGAACATTCACGAGG
>DAHVKR010000052.1 GCA_027320785.1 Bdellovibrionales bacterium | reverse complement strand
GTTCAATTACGTGCCAGTTTTCGCCTTCGAGCATGATGGCGCCCCACAGATGTTCATTGGCGCTGATAACCTGGCGTAAGGTGGTTGCAAATACCGATGCATTCGGGAAAGCAGCTTTTACACGGCCAATCATTCCTTTGAAGCCTTCAATTTCGGCTTCAATACCTTTACCTCCGGCTTCAGGTCCTTCAATACCCAGACAAAGCTGGAAGTCTTCTTCGTTACCAATCAGAATATCGGCCACCGAAGCAATTTCAGTAAAGTTGGCACGCAATTCAGCTTCGCGGCCTTTCCAGAATGATGCACGATAATTCAAGTCGAAAGCGATACGGGTACCATATTTCTTGGCAGCTCGGGCAATTTCGAGACAGAAGGTGCTGGTATCTTTTGACAACGCACCAATTAATCCTGAAAGATGCACAATTTGAACTCCATCCTGACCAAATATGCGGTCGAGATCAAAATCTTTTACATTCAACGTGCGGCCAACTTCGCCGGCGCGGTCGTTTTGTACTCGAGGTCCGCGGGTTCCAAAGCCACTATCGGCAATGTTGAATTGGTGACGGTAGCCCCATGGATCGCCCTGAGCGACTTCCGGTCCTTCGTAATCCATACCACGCGCACGTAGACTGCTTTTGATGAATGCCGCAATCGGGCTGTCTTTCACAAAAGTGGTCAGTACTTTCACCGGAAGACCGAGTGATGAGGAAATGTTAGCCACATTGGTTTCGGCGCTGGTAGCCTGCATTTCGAACAAGTTGCTGGTGTGAACAGGTTGTCCGTTTAACGGTGTGATGCGAACACCCATGCTGGTAGGTACCAACAGGGAATATTTACAGTTTTTCTTTAATTCGATGGTCATATTAGAGATTTTAGATATTTAGACGTTAGATTAAAAGACGAGCTTCAGGCTACTGGCTTCAAGCTGTTAGCAAAACACCAATTTACACCCGAAGGAGATTCATTTATAATTTATCACTTATAATTCATCATTGTTTTAAACTCCTCCAAATGCGCTGTAGCCTCCGTCAACCGGGATAACGATTCCAGTGATGAAGCTTGAAACGTCAGAAAGCAGGAACAGCAGAGCGCCATTTAAGTCTTCGGGTTCTCCAAATTTGCCCATTGGCGTATTGTTTACAATTTTCTGTCCGCGAGGAGAGAAACCTCCAGTTTTTTCATCGAGAACGAGAAAGCGGTTTTGGTTCGTAATAAAGAACCCCGGAGCAATGGCATTCACGCGGATTCCCACTTTAGCCAAATGAACGGCCAGCCATTCAGTAAAGTTGTTGATTGATGCTTTGGCTGCAGAGTAAGCAGGAATTTTAGTTAGTGGCTTGTACGAATTCATCGACGAGATGTTTAGGACAACACCTTTTTTAGCCTTCAGCATATCAAGTGTGAAAACCATGGTTGGCAGCAAAGTTCCCTTGAAATTCAGGGCAAAAACTTTATCAAAACCATCCATTTCAAGTCCGTAGAAAGTATCTTCCAGATGATCGATGCTATCATCGTCCATTTGCTCCACTTTGGTGGTTGCTGTTGGGTGGTTTCCACCTGCACCGTTGATCAGTATTTCGATTGGTCCCAGTTTTTCATTGATCTCAGCTTTGGCTTTTTGCAAAGAGGTTTTATCCAACACGAAGAGGCACATGAAATACTCGAAAAAATTATCAAAATCGCCCAAGAAGACTAATTAAGTTCTTTCCTTTAGAAGTTGAGATTCAGATTTCTTTTGTAAATTAAGAGACTTTTCAATTTCTTCGGCTGTGTAGGTTCGCCCCTTACCTACGCCAGGGCAAAAAGTTTTAACTTCTTTATTCCAGGTTTTGGCATTCATAACTTCGGGCCAGAAGGGCCATGTACGACATTGAGTGGGTCTGGCTTTATAAACGGAGCACCGTTTACCATCCAGGAAAAGGCATTCAGCTCGAGATGAGTCTTCTTTGAGGTGAAAAATTCCATTTTTCTTGTCGCAGTATTTTCGAGTGAATTCTCGAGTGGTTATTCTGAGAAGTGCCGCCATGTTTTGTCGATCTTCGCGTGTTAAGAAGACATAGCCATACTCGCCTCGAGAGAGGCAGCAGTTGCCAGAACCCTGACATTCGAATTGGATTCCCTCTGCCCACCATTTTTTTGAATTTGTTCCCATAAAGGCCATTGAATGGAAAAAAGGGTGCGCTGTCACGCGTAATGTGCCTGGGTCAGAGGCTTGACAGGAAGCGAAAATGGACAGAAATTCGGTCTTCCGTGAAAAACTTCAAGATCTACTCAGAACAAGACTTTCCTAAGTATTTACCAAGGCTTAATTCACTCTATGATGACCTCTTTACGGGGGGTAAGGGCTTTCGGGCAAAACTTGTACAAAAGGTATCAGATCCCATCCGGGTTCCTGAAAAAACTCAAGCTTTGCTAGCTCAGACAGTGGAGTTTATTCACAATGCTTCTCTTCTTCATGATGATTTGATTGATCGATCCATTTTGCGTCGTGGAAAACCAGCCGCTTGGAACAAATATTCACCTGAGTATGCTGTATTAGCTGGGGATTACTTGCTGGCGCGAGTGATGGTGAATCTGTCGAATTACGGGAATATTCGCTTGGTTCAATATACGGCCGAAGTGATTTCAGAACTACTTGAGGGAGAGTGGCTTCAGGATTCTGTGATTCGTGATTTTGATGTGAATTTGGATAAGCTGGATCGTATCCATAATTTGAAAACGGCTTCTTTATTTAAGTGGTGTTTGAGAGCTCCTTTTTATTCTCAAGAGAGAAATGATCAGACCCTTCACGAGACACTTGAAAAACTCGGTCAAATTTTAGGACTCCTTTTTCAAAGGAGTGATGATCTTTTAGATTATAATATTCGTAATGATGAGGGTAAGGCTATTTTGGGAGATCTGAAGTCAGGTTACTTGAACTCTTTTGGAGCTTTTGTTGTTCAAGAGTTGAGTCCTGATAGACGCTCTCAGCTCGTGAAGTCTCAGACCTTGGAAGAGTTTAAAAATCATTTAGGTGGAGTTTCGACCTTCGATGAAAAGGTAAAACAATTCGATCAGATCAATCAAAAGCAAATAAAGCTTTATCAGCATCTATTGGAAAGCTTAAAGGGAATGCTTCAGCCTGAAGAGCAAAAAATGATTTCAGAATTCCAGCCCTTAACAGATTTACTTTATTGGAGACGAATCCCCAAATGAACTCTGAATTTCGTACAGCTAAAAAGGGAACTTCTGAGTTTGATCAGCTGATACGAGGAACATTCTCAGCCACTCAAAGAGCCCTACCTGTTCATAATTTGCGAGTGGGCTCTTCTGAAGAAGAAGTGACATTTGAAATTGTGGATAAAAAAGAAGTGAAGCCTTGGGTGGCCTATCGTGGGTTTATAGGGCCCAAGAAGCTTTTGTATGTTCTCTTTCCCATTTTTTATTTTTCCATGCTTCATTGGTCACAACCTTTTTTGCATTCAGCCGAGCTGGAGTGTTTGATATTGGGCCTTGTTTTGAGCCTTTTGGCAGTTCAAATGAAAGTAGATACGCAGGACTTTATTTCAGGCTATGATCGAATTCGAAGCGATAAGAGTCAAAAAGTTTTGAATAAAGGCTGGCGAACAGTTGCACAGCTCGAGAGAGACTTTAAAATTGTTTCAGGGCTAGCTGTTTTAATGTCGGTTATTCCTCTTTTGATGGAGCCCGTACGTGTTTTAAGTTTGCTTGCAACGCTGGTTCTTTTCTTTGTCGGGTATAGTTGGGGAGTGAGTCGTAAAAATCGGCTGGTACGGGATATTGCACTGGGGTTGATTGCCGGCCCTGCTTTAGCTTTTTGGATACTACCTCATGCGAAATCATTAGCCTTTGGAGTTGTCTGGGGCTGTCTTGTGTTCTTCTCTCTTCAGCTCGAGCATTTTCAGCATTACTTTGCGCAAACGCAGGCAGGTGAAAAAAATCTTGTAACGATGAAAAGCTTTGATCAGGCACCTTCTGTTATTTGGGCTGTATGGGGAGTTTGCTTGATTGTGTATGCTCTCATGCGCTCACTCTCATCTCATGTGGCATGGTGGGGAGGAGCTCTTCTTGTTTTAATCGTGATGAGTTTTATCTGGAGAAAATCGCTTTTTCGGTTACAGTCTCCGGCGGGATCTGAAATTGATAAGATTGTACGACTTGGTAACCAACTTTATTATACTTTTATTACACTTTGGATAGCCGAGCTTTTATTTAAGGCGTTTGTTGCGCCCATCGTGGCAATATGGTTCAGGTAGCGTTAGACCCTGAAATTGAATCTAAAGAAATCCGCTCTCAGCTTGCAGAGTACAATATTCAAGAGTCGTCACAAGCTTCCTGGATTTTAACTCGATCTAAGGAAGATAATTTAACTGTTGTGGATGTCGATGGACGAAGACTTGAAATTGATTTTGATCGTCAAGTCGCCGACTATAAGCGAACTCACCGCGGTTCAGGAGAGCCTTTAGCTAAAGCCCTTGGATTTAAAAAAGATGTCAGAAATGTTGTCGATTTGACAGCAGGACTTGGAATTGATGCTGTATTTTTAGCTCAGATTGGTTTTCGAGTGACCAGCCTGGAAAGGAATCCCTTACTCATATTTTTATTGCATGCAGCCCAGAAAAAAACGCAAAGGCCGGAGATTAAAAATATTAAGTGGATTTATTCGGATGCAAAATCATTTTTACAGAACTATCAACTGCCAGCCCGGACGAGCTGCTATTTTGATCCGATGTATCCAGAAAAAAAGAAAGCCGCGTTGCCTCGACAAGAGATGGTGGTTTTTCGTCAGATGGTCGGTGCTGATGTGGACGCAAGGGATACCTTGAGAGTTGCTCTCGAAAAAGAATTTACTCGAACTGTTGTTAAAAGACCTCTTAAGGGAGAAGTCCTTGTTGATAAACCCAATTTTCAGTTAACCTCAAAGCTGATTCGTTACGATGTCTATTTGCCACATATGTCACAGGAGGTGATGGAATGACGACTTTTTTACTTTCCTTCGGATTTGTTCTGATCGCCTGGTGGATGCTTTCAACAAGGTTGCGCCATTTATTTTATTCAGAGTGGCTTCGTAAGCCAAAAACAACATGGCAATATTTAACAGATGCTGTCGCTTTAATTTTAAGACAGTTTTCTGTACAACATAATCAAGCTATGAGTTTTGTCGATGGCGAGCTCAAGATTCTAAATCAAAGGCAGAGTTTTCTTCTTTTGAGCTTTCAGCGTTTAGCCCTTTGGTTGCCTGTTGTTTTGATTGCAGCAACATTGCAGATTTATATTTTTATGGGTCTACTTGCGGCGGCGACTCTTTTACTTATGATTTTTTTTAAAAAACCTGTGAAGTGGATTCAAGTAGCTCTGCTGATGGGACTTTTTTTTATGGCGTATCAGTGGAGTTTCTATCAGGCTAATCAGTGGATTTTTTCGCAAGACGTTTCGAGTGAAGTTTTAGCCTTTTCTGATACGAGACTGTTTTTTTATTTTATTGGGGCATCGGCTCTTCTTACATTTTTTGTGAGATTAGAGTTTTGGTCTGTTTGGTTTTCCTCTCTTTTATTTTTAGGGGGAGGCATGGCCTTTTTGAATGCCGTCGGTCTGATTGTTGGAGAGGCTTTAGGGTGGGCTGTTTATTGGCTTATTCAGAGCTTTTACTCATCCCGAAGAAATCGAATTATTCAAAGAGAAGTCTTACTCTTGACGGTCTTATCTGCCGTTCTTTATTTGAGTCTTTTGATTTACCTTAGAACAATGGGCTTACTGGAAATCCGTATCATGGGTCCACTTGTGACAAGAAAAATAAGTTACTTGGCTGGATGGCTAGGGTGGGAGTTCACGTTAACAGTTGCCCTGTCTGTATGGGGGCATTTCCGTTATGCCTCAAACTTGCAAGATGTGGGCGAGGTCGAGACGATAAAACTTCCTCTAAGTTTGTGGGGTCGAGGTCTATTGGGATATAAAGTCTGGGTTGCAGACCAATTGGATTATCGGAAGTGTGAAATTCAACGTCGTTTAACATCTTTGCAAGAGCATCATGAAGGTTCCAAAGATTTACCACCGGCCTTAGCTCAAAAGTTTCACCAAGAGGTCGAGTCTTTAAAACACCTGCTTGGAGCTCTACCATCTGATTCTGTATGATAGATTCGTATGAGCGAAGATCTAAAGACTCGAGTTGTTGAGCTCGAGCAACAAGTCCAAAATTATGAGAGATTATTGCGCCAGGCGAATGACAAACTTTTGCAATTGGCTTCTGATTTAGCATCAGATTTAGATTGGGCTTTGAAACTTCAAAAAAAACTGGTACCCACCGAAATTCCGGCGATTAAAGGATTTGAGTTTAGCTCGAAATTTACGCCTGGAACTCGTTTCGGGGGAGACTACTTCGATATTTTTGAACATGATGATCGCTGGAAATTTGGTCTTTTTATTTCCAGTTGCTCGGGCTACACCGTGTCTTCAGCTCTCATGGGACTTCTTATTAAGTTCTCAACTCAAGTTGAGGCCAAAAAAGGGCTTCAACCTCATGAGCTTCTTTCTCAGTTAGCACAGGATTTAACCCCAGGCTTCAAAGAAGGGGATCGGGCGAGTCTTTTTTATGCTGTTGTGGATCGCAAGACATTGGACTTGCATTACTGCTCAGCGGGTATGATTTCTGTCTATCGACAAGAAGCTGGCCAGGAGGCCATCGACTTTTTAGAGCCTGTGACAGCTGAGCTCACGACAGGTTTTAAATCTCAATTTTCGACACGCACGGTATCTCTTCACCCTGGGGATCGATTGGTGATTTGTACGCCAGGACTTTTGTCCCCAGGTCAGACGCGAGAAAATGCATGGGGAGCGGAAAACTTGATCGACGCGTGGCGCTCCGCTTCGAAAAAAGGTGTTCACGAGCTGCGTAACGAGATTTTGTACAAGCAACAATTATTCTATCACTCTCAAGATCCAGTTCGTGATCAAAGTCTGATTGTGATGGAAGTCCAAGACAGAATTATTAAGCTGGCCTAAAATGCCTATCAGTGTTAATTCTTAATTCGATTTACAGAGAATAGAGAAAGGAAAAGACCGTGGCAGCAGAAGTTCAAATATACGAAGGTGCGATTGATAAAGGTTTAGAAGGTGTTGTGGCGTGTACAACGACTATATCATCAATTGTGGGGCACACCCTTAATTTTCGTGGTTATACAATTGAGGATCTGGCACAAAATTCAACCTTTGAGGAAGTGATTTATTTACTTTGGAATGACAAACTTCCTACGGCGGAAGAGTTGAAGAGTTTCCGTTCTCAACTAGTACAAGAAATGCAACTGTCTCCTGAATATCTTCAAGCTCTTAAAAATTTACCTACTCAGAATGTGCACCCTATGGCTTGGCTACGAACTGCCGTTTCGCTTTTAGCGCACTATGATTCAGAAGCGAACGACATGGGACCAGAAGCTTTCAAACACAAGGCGATGAGAATCACAGGCAAAATGGGATCTATCGTTTGTGCTTTTGAAGCTATTCGCAAGGGCAAAGAACTCTTAAAGCCACAAAAAGATAAATCTATTGCTTGGAACTTTATGTACATGCTAACGGGCGGAGAACCTAAAACTGATCATGTGAAGGTGTTTGATACTTGTCTGATTTTGCACGCTGATCACGAGCTAAACTGTTCAGCATTTGCAACTCGTGTAACAGCTTCATCACTTTCCGACCTACATTCTGCTTTGGTTTCAGCAATTGGTGCTCTAAAAGGACCTTTGCACGGTGGAGCTAATGAACAAGTG
>DAHVKR010000051.1 GCA_027320785.1 Bdellovibrionales bacterium | reverse complement strand
TCGCGCTAGATGAAGAAGCTTGGGTAGAAATAAGATCAGCAATATTGTAAATAGCCTGAGTTAGTGTGCTACTAAATGAAGAGTCAAAAACAATAGAACCAGTTTGTGAAAGAGCATCCTGTGGGAAAGTCGAAATAAGATCGGATGCATCTGAATAGAGTGAATTTCCACTGGAGTCATAGCTATTTCCAAAAATAGACTTCAAAGTATTTACATACTGGTAAGACGTTAAACGTCGCAAATCGCTCTCTGTTGCAGCTGCAGCTTGTGTCGTATTACAGCTACTAAACTGAGAGACAAAAGGCGTCACTGTTGTCGTTTGATTCAATGCTAACGCAATAGATTCTACTTGCGCGCGATTCAAACTTTTAAGAGAGGCCATTTGTGTAACGGTTTGAATAGCTGTACTAATTTGATCAGCTGTTTTGTTTTTCTTAGTAGAAGAGTCAATTGCGTTATGGCAGGCTGCACAGTTGCTGGCATAGAGTGCCTGACCGCCGGCTAATGATATCACATTCCAACTTGTTGTTGTCAGAGTACTATTGCCAGCCATGTCTGTTACGCGAATAGCTTCGCTATACACTCCTAAGGCTAAGCTCGAAAGGGTCACAGGACTTGTACAGTTTGAAAATGTAGCTCCATTTAAAGAGCATTGAGTTGTTCCAATTCCAGATGAATCTGTTGCTGTAAAGTTAAAAACAGCCGTTGTATTTTCAGAACTGGCTAGAGGTACCTGACTCAGAACAAGTGACGGTGCAACGGTATCCACAGTCCAGGCAAATTGGCTAACAGAGGAAGTATTGCTAGCATTGTCAATGGCGCGAACTTGGAGCTTATGTGAGCCATCGGCTAAATTACTAAAAGCTTTAGGGCTCGTGCAAGCAGCGAAAGCAGCTCCATCAGCTGAACACTCGTAGCTCTTTACACCCGCCAATGAATCTGTAGACGAAAAACTAATCGATGCTGATTTTGAATTGGAGTAGTTCCCCACATTGGCCATAAGCTGCGGAGCTGTTGGTGCTACGTTATCAACAGTCCAAGTGTAGCTAGCGGCTGCACTCAGCTGTCCCAAGCTGTCTTTCGCTTGAACGCGGAAAGTATGGCTGGCTGCAGATAATCCTGAAAAACTTTTAGGGCTTGTACAGGCGGCATAGGCGTCATTGTCGATTTGACATTGAAAACTGAGAGCATTTTGACCTGAAAACGAAAAGCTAGCGGAAAGAGAATTAGAGTACATAGAGGGAGTCGAAGTCAAAGTTACAGATGGAACAGATAAGTTGATATTCCATTGATAAGAGTACTGAGTTGCTTTGTTGCCGGCTTTATCAGTTGCATAGATATAAACTTGATGATTGCCCTGAGCTAAATTATTAACAGAGTAGGGAGATGTACATGCTTTATAGGCTCCTCCATCTAAAGAGCAATAAGTCGTATCAACACCTGAAAGTGTATCATTCACGGAAAACTGGAATGCAGCTGTTTGAGAAGAGGTAACGGCTGCAGGCGTTTGAGAAACTTGAATAACAGGAGGAGTGGAGTCTTTTCTGAAAACAAAGCTGTTTTCAGTTACGACATTTTTATCTGTTGTAACGGTGACCTTAAGATTATGATCTCCATCAACAAGATTTGAAAGTGTAATAGAGTGAGACGAACAATCTTGTGCGGTTTGCGAGTCTAACTGACACATTGTTGATGAAACATTAGCACCAGCAGGTAGATCAACTTGAAATGAGATGGTCTGTGAGCTGGTATTAATGAGAGCTGCAGGCGAACTAAAAGTAATAGTGGGAGCTGCATAGACAGTCGAGAGGCTGGCTAAGTCAACTGCAGGAGCATCAGCGAGTTTAAATTGTGGACTACAGTTTTGGAAAGGTAGAAGCATTCCAAAAAGAGACAAGACAACAATCAATAGTTTGACATTGTTTGACTTCATATTCCCCCTCGAAAGTCCTTATCGGTCACTTCAGAATAATTATAAGTACATTTTAATAAAGCAAAGTGCAGACCAAACCCTCTACACTTGTTCACTTCGTTACCGACTGTCATTTTATTAAACATGAAAAAAAAATGATCGTAATTTTTAAGAACTTCAAAATTTCAAAATGAGACAGGCTATGCTTTGTACAAGAAAGGCAAAGGAGAGTCCGAAGGTAGAACGCTCCGGTATACATTTTTAAAGAGGGTGTTTGTAGAGCCTGAAGCTAAATTAAATCCAGCTGTGACAGGATAACTGTACTCACCAAATCCCACGTTAGTGTTTCCAAGATTTCCAACACTACCATACTGACCATCTAAGTTTGCCGCATGATAAGTAGAAGGGGATACGCCCATCGCTTGGAAAAGCGTAACAAGGAAGTCATTCCAGGGGCGTCCCAAGGCACGCCGATCCGTGTCTGTTTCGTTGCCATCTAGAGGAACATAAAAGAATGGGCCAGAGCCACTTGTATCGCTAGGATTACGTTTGCGATAGTCAATGTAATAACCGTTTTGAATATTGAGATTGGCTCCACCAATTGTCATGAGCGGCATATCAAAATCTTCGTGTTGTCCAGCGCATGAGTGCTCTGTTGACCAAACCACAAGAGTATTATCTAGCATCGAACTTCCATCGGCATCCAAAGTATTTGAAAGCTTATTAACAAGGTAAGCGACTTGGCTGGCGACAAAACCTTCATACTTCCAAAAGCTAGTTGGATTAAATGAAGAGTGCGTTAAGTCATGCCACCCGCCATCTACCATTTGGTGTTCAGTGTCCCCAATACCAATCACGGCGACCTGTGAAATCTGGCATGCAAGAGCTTGCACAACAAGATCCATAGTTTTTTGGTAGTTCTGCGTAATGCCGAGATCGGATGTGATATCTAGGCCAGAACCCTTATTGCAACTACTCCCGACAGTGTTACCTCCTGAGGATCCACTTGCACTTAAGGGTAGTCCATTGAGGGTATCTACATAATTCTGTAAACGAGACTTATCTAATGAACTTAAAGTCTTTTTTTGCTGCATAAGTTGACTTCTGGCAACCAACTGAGAGCGAATTTTATCACCTATGCTAACTGAAGGCGTTGTTGAGGTTGTGGTACCGAATAGCGACTGATAAATTGAGTGGATTGTTCCATAGTAAGGTAAACGTCTATGCTGATATACCAGATTACCTTCAGTTTTACTGCAGGACATTGAATCTAATATGAGTTCATCGTTGGAAATGATGGTTTGACTGACCTGAGGAAGAACTCGAAGGACTGGTACTTTAAACTGGGTATTGTTAATAAATTTCTTTTCGAGTACGTAGTCAAAAGAGTAAGTAAATGCGGGCCCTGAATATTCATTTGCATTTGGGTCGTTCTCAGTGCTTCCGCATAAAAAATTAAAAACATTATGGGCATGCCTTGTCATCATATCCAAGCCTTTGATGACATTAATTTTAGACTTAAAATTTTTAAGATCTGATTTTTCAATTACATTATTTGTGTAGGCAAGATCTGTTAGTTTGACGTAGTATACATCTTGAGAGTGCTGTGTAGCTTGAGATCCTAAGATGGGATCATTTTGTTTGATTTTCAGCCGATCCCAAACTTGACCACTATTCATCGCGCAATTTGCATGTATTATTCCATTTTTAGAGCGTAACAAAATAAGACGTTTAGGGGCGAGTGTGCTTTGAGCTCTGGCTGATAAAGGGGCCAGTGAGCCAAGAAAGGGAATGCTGATACCCATTTTAGACAGCAGTAAATTAAATTCTCGTCTTGTCATACTCATCCAGTTTTTCCCTCTCTATCTCAACTTAATCAGATTTTTTTTCTGATCGACACTCCACTTGATATTTCCAAGCTGAGCTTTGATTTTGAATTCTTTTTCATTTGCCACATCTGTTTGAATATAGAGTCCACTGCAATCTTCGTTGCGGTCGGCACCCATATCTTCAATGGTTCGGGTATATTTACCACTTCCTTTATGGAAAATAATTTGATTAGAATAGATACTTGTCAGACAAGCTTTGATTTTAGTATCAATCGGATTCGGTTTTGATTGAGCTTGAGTAGGATTAGCCCACAAATAAAGAGGAAAAAGCACGGTAATTGCGATAAGTCGCCCACACATAAATCCCCCAGTATTATTATTATAACAGTAAAGAGACTTACTTTGCAAATTTTGACGTTACTATAGAGTACCTTCGGCTTATTCTGAGACAGATATAGTAGGAAGTGGTCTAAAAAGTTCTTTAAGCTCGGGTTTATTCATAGGTTGAGATTCGAAGGTCGAGATCCAAGTTTCGGGGGTTTCCATGCAGAGAAAAATTCTCCAGGACTCACTGTGAGATTTAAATCGACTATAGACAAATTTAAACATTTCGTTCCGAAGTGAGGCGTCGTAGCGAAGCTTGGCTCCTTCGGAGGGGAACATTTCAGCTTGATTGACTAGAGAGTCAAAACCAAATCGTTTTTTCATCATAAAACGTTGCTCGGGTTGGAAGCGAAGAGTTCCTAAAGATATGACATTGACCTGGGACGGAGTAAATTGAGTCGTAATTCGATCAACAAGATCCGCATAGTTTTCCTTCCAACCCTCATGATAAATCAGGGGGTCCAAATGGAAGGCGACAGAGAATCCTGAGGAAAGACATTTTTGTGCAGCCTGCAGTCTATCACTGAGCGAGGCGGTGAGGTGTTCCTCTTTTTGAATAACATAGTCGGCGTTGAGAGACCAACTGACAATGGTGTTAGTGGCGGGACCGAGGTCAAGAAATTGATCGACCAGGTTTGATTTAGTCTTAAACTCGAGTGTCCATTTTGGATATTGCTTGAAGAACTCAATCAGCTTACGCGAATAAAGAGTCAAGGGGTCTAAGGCAAGTGAATCAATAATTTCTCCCGTTCCCACTCGGAAGGGAAGATGGGAGTTGGCGTCAGCCATCTCTTTAAGCTCAGAAAGAGCCTGATCAATATTCGTGTAGATTTTAGAGATAGGTGAATTGAGATAGCTCTGCAAATAGCAATAGCTGCAATTCATAGGACATTGAGAACCTAAATTGAGAATGTGGTAGTTACAGCAATTGAGTACTTTTTTTTGAGTGGAGCCTGGGCAGCGCTTAAAAAATTGCCCGTTAAAAGTTGTTAGGAAAATATTTTTCTTTGAACGCTCAAATTCCTCAGCTGTCAGGCTGCGTTTGATATCAGACCACGGCTCTTCCTTAACCACTTCTATTTTTTGACGAGGAAATAACTGAAAGGCTCTTTGCGCGACTTCAGAGTCGAGAGATTTTTCATCAATAAAGATTTTTTCCAGACGCTCTATCATGATTTTGAATTCCAGGCTTCTGCGACACGAGTGAGGTTTTGAGCCATTTTATTGAGCTCAGCTGGTGTACCCGCAAAAAATTGAACCTCATAGCCAGCTTTGTCTCCACGACGTTTAAACTGATTTTTGATTTGAGAAAGCCAAGGTAAATCTTGTTTTTTTTGAGCTGAGTCCCGGTCAGTCGTCAGGGGGTATCTTTTCTGATGTAAAATTTCAAGCTTCATCCCCGAGAGGGATTCTGGAGAGTGTTTCATCATGAGGAGATCCGAGAGAAGCTCGAGTCGTTTAACAGACTCTTGTTTAGAGTCTGCATGAGAAAGAAGTTCTTCGATAACAAAGGCGCGTGAAGATAGCGGAAGCAATAGGAGGGGGTGAAGGTCTTGAGGACTCCATTTTTTCTGACTCAGAAGGGTTTGAAAGCTTTCGGGAGTTTGCGGTAAATAAGAAAGAACCTCTTGTGTTTCTGGAGTAAGATGAAATCCATAGGCTTTTTCAATGGGTTCAGGAGTGAAAACTTTCGAGAAATCAGGAGTTTGAAAAAGTCGAGCGATCTCGGAAAGAGTCAGTTGCGGGTAAAGAGATTTCAAGACATTGGAATGATCAAATGAATTCTGCAATGGATGCTCATAGACAGGGTGGTCTTCAGGTAAAGAGAAGCCACATAGAAGATATGATCCCAAGGCGACGGCCGGAACTGTTTCAGGCCAGGATTGTAAAGGTTTAAAATCCAGCCCTAATGAAAAATTTGATTTCAATTTCATGGGGAGGGGGTATCATGAACCATGGCTTATTGGCAACATTGGCGAAAACGAGCTCAAATCAAAGGGGATGTGGTCTTTTTTTCCTATACAACGCCAGGTATTGAAAAAGAGTCCTCTCAGGTCTTTGTTTGGGATTTGGATAAAACCTACTTGGACACATCTATTGATAGTCTCAGTGGTCTTTTGCAAACGATTGTAGAGAAAGCGAATAATAAAAAAAATGTTCCCGGTACGCGAGTTCTTTTGCAACGTCTTTCGCGGCGAACTCAAATGGCCATTCGGGATCAAGACCCTCATTTTCCCATTTACTTCATATCGGCATCTCCTCCCCAAATGGAGGAAAGAATCATTGAGAAGATGGCTTTTGATAAGCTTCATCCATTGGGTTTTTTCTTCAAAGATAATTTGAAAAATTTGAAGCCAGGTCGATGGTGGCGCTTAACGAAGCAAGTCGGCTTTAAGATTCAGGCCCTTTTGCAGCTACGGACTCGATTGCGTGAGGATGTTCGACAAATTTTTTGGGGTGATGATTCTGAGTCGGACGCTATTATCTATAATCTCTACTCAGATATTTGCGCGCGTCGACTTTCTACGAATAGCCTTCGATATGTATTAGAAGATCTTCGCTGCACAAGTGATCAGATTGATGAGATTTTACTTCTTCAATCTCAAATTCCTGTGCGAGATCCTGTCGAGAAAATCTATATCAATTTAGCTCAAGATACGGACCCGGATTATTATTTAAAGTTTGGTAGACGAACCTTACCAACAATGAATACATTTCAAGTGGCTTTGGATCTTTATCAGTTTGGCTTTCTAGACTTAAACGATGTTTATGAAGTCGCCAACAACATGATGACTGAGTATGATTTCACGGCTGAAGAGCTGATGGTTTCCTTTTCTGAGTTTTTACGTAGAGGAGTCCTACATCAAAAAATTTATCAGAAGCTGAAACCTTATTTTTGTGAAAAAGGTCTACTTCATCCTTCCTTTGAGCCCGATATGCCTTTGATTACAGATGAAACTGTAATTCACGATCCTTGGATTCCAGACAATATAGATTATCTTAATGATTTTCGTTAAGAGGTGTGATCACGATGGGGGCGGTGAGGGAGATGTCTTCACCATCAAAAGAGGGGAAGCGAAGTCGGTAGGAGATTTCTCTTAGACACTTTTCAGTTTCAGCATCGAACATAGATTTATTCAGTAGAGAAAATTCTTTTACTTTCCCATTGGAGTCGATCTTTAAATAAATTTGCCAGGTCAAAGGCTCTGTGGACTCTGTATCATAATTTGTTTTCAGCCAACATCTTTGAAAGTAGCGCCTCTGTTGCAAGAGACTCGCCGTCAAAATTTTTACTCGATCTTGTGTCGGAGCTTCAATTGAAGGAGTCGGTTCCGAGTCTTGTCTGACTTGATAGAGAAGTCCAATCAAGACAAGCAAAACCCCAAAGGCTAAAATTAAAAGTTTTTTTACAAGCCCAGAGGAAAGACCCTTGGACATGAGAATTACTTTTGAGCAGGGGCTGTGGCAGGGGCTTTCGTTGTCTCGGTAGGAGCTTCTGTTTTAGCAGCGCCTTCTGCGGGTGGTGTTGTTTGTTGTGGAGCTGTTGCCGCTGGAATGGGAAGAGACCCGCTCACAACAGATTGAGTTTTCTTCGTTGTCCAGATCGAGAGAGCGATACTGGTTAAAGCGAAAATGACGGCCACCCAGCGAGTTGCTTT
>DAHVKR010000050.1 GCA_027320785.1 Bdellovibrionales bacterium | reverse complement strand
GCCATTAAAAGCTGAGGGGGGTTGGGGATGAAAAAAATTGTTGTTTCGCTCATATTTTTAAGTACGTCCGCATTTGCGTCTGACGTAAAAGTGACGAGCTTTCGTTTTTTAGAAAGTGGTTCACATTTTTCCCCAGCCGCCGAGCTTTGCGGAGAGCTCATCGCTCCAGCGGGAAAATCTGAAATGATTAAAGTTGTCTCGGACCCACAATCAAAGGGTCCGGCGACTTACCACGTTTGGACTGGCAAAGATGGAAAGTTCTGCTCCGTGATTGCAACCTTCACGGGCAAAGCAGAAGCCGATTTAGAATAAAATTTTTTAACAAAGGAGAAAATAGAAATGAGAACTGCACTTTTACTGACAACAATATTGATGGGATCAACGCTGGCGTTTGCGCATAACGATCCAACTATTTCAACTGCAAAGATCGCAGAGCTTTCTGCTCACAGAGCGGATCGCCTTGTTGCTCTTGGAAAAATCGACGCTGCGTTCGTTCAGAAAATCGACCATATCGAGGTGACAAAGCTTTCTAGCGGAGCTGCTGCCTATAAATCAATTGTAACTCAAACTCAGCCACAGACAGGTACTCCGCTTCAATTAGAGCTTCAGTTTGACCACGACGGTAAACCACTTTCATTCAAAGTCTTAGCAGGCGGAACAGCTGGACCTGACATGGGCTGGTCTCCCAAAAGCGCGGGCGAACTTGTGGAAAATGGAATGCATTATGTCATTGATAACAGCGCAAACGCGACAGTTGCCCCTTACTTCAATGACTTTACAAATCTTGTTCTTGTGAAGGGTACGCTCGGCGGAAAAGACGTAGCTTTATTGCAAGTCACAGCAAGCTCCCAAGCAAAGCCACTCAATATTTACGTTAATCTCGATGGAACCATTAACTCTGTTGTTGTTGGACCATAAGGACAAAAATGAAAGTCATTTCCCGCGCTCTTAGTTTGATCTTAATTGCAGGACTCATCAGTTCCTGCAATTACACTCGGCTCAAAGAGAGCGCGGACACTGTTCAAAATTTTGGCGAAGTGAATCCTGAAGAAAAGGCCACGATGATGAATTACAAATTCATCAGCTCAAAAATTTTTGAAGCAAAGTGCACGAGCTGTCATGGCAGTTCGGGTAATGTGAACCTTGAGTCTTACGATTCAGTGAAAGCTAGTCTTTCTAAAATCCAAAATACGGTATTTGTAGAACAAACGATGCCAAAAAGAGGCTCGCTGACTTCAGAAGAGAAGCGCCTTCTCTGGAACTGGATCAAAATTGGAGCGCCTTTAGACAGTGCCGCGCCACCACCTGAAGAAGAACCACTTATCGCTACTTATGATTCTATCCGTAGCCACATTATTGAACCGAAGTGCATCACCTGCCACAATCCGGCTGGCACTGGAAATAAAGTCGGTCTCGATAGGGAGTCTTTGTTGAACTCGCCATTGGAACTAGTTCTTCCGGGCAATGCCGATGAATCAGGACTTATTATTGCTCTAGAGAGAAAAGATGACAAACGAATGCCGCCAGCAAAAGAGGGATATTCTGCCCTTAAACCTGAAGTCATCCAGGTGATCCGCGAATGGATCATGAATGGGGCGAATTAAATTAATTATTAAATTGGGGGAAAAATGAAAACGATAGCACTTTCCATTCTGACGTTGGCCGTAAGTTTAGTTGCAAAAGCAGAAGTTGTTTCTTGCAGTGGATTTACAGATGCCGATCAAAAAACTAAGGTTGTACTGACGCTCAATCCGCAAAAAGAAAAAGGAGAAATTCGCTTTATCTCTTCGATGAGTTCAAGTACTCACGGTTTGTTTTTGAATGATGTTTACTATCCAACGCCAAACACCCTTCGCTACGGAGATCGTTTTGGGGGTACATATTTAGATTTTTTGGTCGAAAATGGGGTTATTAAAAGAAATAGGTTCACTTATGGACTTTATTTTAAAGATACCGAGCTTGATTGTAAAATCACAGGGCAAATTCCTCAAGCACCTTCGTGTGGGAAAAACCCATCACAATCACTCGTTGACGTTTTAAGAGAGGGTCGATTTTACCAAACACTCAGAGCCGTCAATTTTGCTTTGGCCTGCGGTGCTGACGTGAATTTCACGGATAAGTACGGTTGCACACCTTTGCTTTATACAATGGATCAGTATTGCGGAAATAATCAAAACCCAGCGGCGCACTCTTTGAGTGATGTTCCTCAAATTGTTGATCGTCTGGTTTCAGAAGGCGCCTTTGTTGACATCGTAGATCCAGCGAAAAACGAAACGGCACTTTTAAAAGCAGCTAAGACAGGTCTAAGAGATGTCTATGGTACATTCGTAGCAGCTGAAGCTAATTTTGATTTTCAAGATAGCGGAGGAATGACTCCACTCATGTGGGCCGCTTACAACGGTGATGATTGGTCTGTGAAAGACATCTTGGAAGCAAGACCTGATCGACGACTGAAAAACAAAAAAGGACAAACAGCTTTCGACATTGCAACTCATTGGCAAAAAGAACGAGTAATTGATCTTGTTCGTATTCCTGACGCCACTTTTGAAATTACAGGCCAGGAAGATGGGTCATGCTCACCGCTTAAGTTTGAAGCCAAAGAGGGACAAACAATTGAGATTGCTCTTAAGGCCGCATCCAAGATGTTTAAGTTAGATTCACCGGAACTTGGCATTGATATTATGGCTGATTCAAACGCAAGAACGACTCAAGTTCTAAAATTCGAAAATGCTGGCACATATAGCTTCACTTGTGGAGTTCATCACGCGAGCCAAGTATCAACTGGCGAAATCATTGTGAAGTAGAGGGGGAAAAATGCTTAAACTTCTTATTTTTTTAATTCCAACAACTTGGGCGGCGGTACAAGTCGATCTAGCAAAACAAACCTCTGAGGTTGAGTTTTTCGCTGTCGGCAAGCCGAGTCTTCTCAAAATCAACGGCACTGGCGGAAAATTAGTCGGAAACTTAGAACTTGAAAAAAACCAAATTAAAGGTCGCTTTAAGGTCAAGCTTGATGAATTCACAACGGGTATTCCAATGCGTGACCAACACATGAAAGAGAAGTATCTCGAGACAGCAAAGTTTTCCGAAGCTTCTCTTGAAGTGGAGAAAATTGAATTGCCGGAGAATTTTTTGGCTGAGAAGAAGGTTTATTCTGGAGTTCCGTTTGAAGGAAAATTGACACTCCACGGAGTTGAAAAGCCAGTTAAGGGAACAGCTGAGATTGACACTAAAAAAGACTCCCCATCTGTTTCGACCGAATTTAAAGTTCTTGTTTCTGATTTCAAAATCGACATTCCCTCTTACCTGGGAATCAAAGTCGCAGATGAGGTTACGGTTAAAACAAGGATGAATCTAAATCTTGTGAAACAGTAATGAGATTTTTGGTTTTTGCTTCGCTATTTTTTGTTTCAGCAAGTGTTTGGGCCTTTCCAGAAAATGTCAGACATGGGTACTTCTCATGTACTGCCTGCCATGTTTCTCCCTCTGGCGGCGGGGCATTAACCCCATATGGTCGGTCGCTTTCTAACGAATTAATGAGCACCTGGGGTTCGACAAAAGTCTCAGGGTTCTTGTTTTCGAATCCAGAAGATGAATCAAAAATTCAGTGGTTAAGACAGCAGATTTATCTTCGCGGCGTTCAAACTTATCGGAACACTCCAAAGGTTGAAAAAGCCAAGTTCATACCGATGCAGGCGGATTACGAAGTTGGTGCTGATTTTGAGAAATTTGCGATTATCTCAACTTTTGGTTATCGGGCGAATGATTCCTCTCAGGACTTAAAAGAGTTCTTCTCTCGTCGGCATTACGCACTTTACCGCTTCACTGATCAAGTCGTCGGCCGTATCGGAAAATTCATGCAGTCATTTGGTTTAAATGGGCCTGATCATGTTACAGCCACTCGCAGAGGACTAGGATGGGATCAGGGATCTGAGTCCTACAATTTAGAGATGAACTATATTGGCGAGTCGTTCAATCAAACGCTGACTTTAATTTCGAATTCGCCGGAAGAAAAGTCAGTCAAAAAAGATCAAGGCGTCTCTCTCAATTCAAGTTACTTTTGGAAGAACAACTCACGGCTTGGCTTAAGTGCCTATCAAGGGCGACAAAGCGATTACGATAGAATTGTTTTTGGTCCCTACGCGACCATCAGTATTACCGAAAAGCTGTTTGTGAATTCGGAATTTTTTCTTCAAGATAAAACTCTTAAAACTGATTCTAGCCATCAAAGAGGCTATGCCACCTTCTCAAGGCTTGGCTATGAAGCCGTAAAGGGCCTTACTCCGTTTATTCAATTTGATCGCTCTTATTTAGATAATTCGGATCGAAATACACAATTTGATTCGTATGGTGTCGGAGCTCAGTGGCTTCCTTACCCGCACTTTGACTTGATGATTTTCGTAGGAAAAGAAAAGTCTTATATGCAGGAAGCTACCGATTTCAGCTGGCTAATGCTTAATGTATATTTATAAAAATGTTTCAAGTGTCTCATCGTTAGATCTTCGCTTGGAGTCATAAATCGTGAATTCTTGGGGAGGTTTTTTTGAGAGCTCTAATCTTTAGTTTAAAAATTCTGGTATTTTTGTTTTGTCAGCAGGCAACTGCTAAAGTGGTTCCCTTCTAGCCCCGTATATAAGGTGGACAGATTTATGTCGTCGACTAGATGTGTAAAAAAATATATAAGGGGTCTATGAAAATGCACTCAGCAGAACTAAAAGAACAAGTGATTAAAGAGATCGAAGAAGTTGGCAATATCAGTCTTGTTTGTAAAAAACATGGATTAAAACCTAGTACTGTTCAGGGCTGGCTCTATAAAATTAAGAACAAAGATAAGATTGCTCAGTCTAAAACCAACCGTGAGGCTCAAAAGAAGATCAAAGATCTCGAGCTTCAGGTGGCAGTGCTCACTTCATTGTTAAAAAAAACATACCCACTCTGGAACAACGACGAACCACTGTCTTAGAGTTTAAGGATAAGGCGAACTTTTCTAAGATTTGCCTGTATGCAAGTCTTTCAAGGTCCTGTGCTTACTTTAATAGAACAATACAGGTTGTTAAGCGCCCTGGTCGCCCTCCGCCAGGGTTTACGATCAATAGAGATGGTAGAGTCATTGAAGATGAGACTCTTGTGACTATTTTAAAAGAGTACAGGTCCAAGATCGAGTTCGCTAATGGTGGCGGAGCCAGGATGTTAAGCCACTATCTAGCAGTTGAGCAGCACATTTATGTGAATCACAAAAAGATCTACCGGTTGTGTGATGAGTCTAATTTATTGCTGTTTAAGAGAGCAGATAAAAAATCCAGAAAATTTAAAAAAGTAAGATGCAATTATTCTGAAGTCTCAGCGCCTAATGAATTATGGCAATTTGATTTAAAATACATTTGGATCCATGGGGAGAACCGCTGGTGCTTCTTCCTGGGGTTTATAGATGTGGTCTCAAAGAAGATCACAGGCTGGTATGTGGGAAGAACCTGTAAGTCAGGAGACCTTGTATTTACATTAAATCAAGCCATTAAGAATGAAAAGATCACAGCAGACCATCCCCTGACGATCAGGTCAGATAATGGCCCACAGATGAGCTCAAATAGATTTTATTTCTATCTCAAGAACCTTGAGAAGAAATTAACTCACGAATTTATCCCACCAAGGTCTCCAGACCGAAATGCTTATATAGAGGCCTTTAACTCGATATTAGAAAAAGAGGTTTTACAGGTGCAGTATTTTAAAAGTTTTGAAGAGGTCTATTCATCAATGATTAGATTCATAGAGTTTTATAATAACCGAAGGTTGCATGGCTCTTTAGGTAATCGAAGCCCAAAGATGTTTATTGAGGGATTAAGAAATGGAGAAATTACACCCAGAGTCGTCGCGGTTTAATTGTCCATATTTAAGGGGTTGACGGGTTTCAAGCGCTCGAGCATTTCAGCTTCTGAACCGCGTAGGTCCAAATCCATTTCTTTTCCTGTGTCGTCACTGAAAATGAGAATGGAGGCAGCCGGATTGGATTTGAATTTACGCCGAACTTTGAGGGCTACCTCATCAAGTCGTCCGCTGGCAAAAATCTTGTCGCCTTCAAAGGCTGTATAAAGAAGAGAGTCTGGGCTCGTCATAGACAGTCACCTCATTTATAATAATACCCGGGTAAAAACAGTTTGTCAATATTACCCGGGTAAAATAAATGAGTTTATTCCAACTTGGGGCTCATGTGAGCCGTATTTAGAATCTCAACTTAGTCTGCAGAGGCTTCAAGAGCAGCCTTTGCCTTTTCTAAGTCTGTCGTTTTTTGATCGATGGCTTTAACGAGGTTATCAATTTGATTTGATTTTACAAAAAGCATAACGCCATTGAAGCCAGCGTAGCTAACAACTACGGCAGAAGCGGCAGCACCTACCAGACCGAATCCCAATTTAGAGATATCGCTTCTTTGGACCACGAAGTAAGAGGGAACTGCTAAGGCTAAAGCTGTAGCAGCAGAAACACCGAGTTTTATAACGTCAGCTTTTTTCTCTGCCTGTGCTGTTTTTAAATCATTTTTAAGTTGATTAAGCTCAGCAGACAAAGTCGTAATTTTCTCGATTTGCTGTTTGGCGCTCGAATTTGTCTCGGCATTTTGGGCGAAGGCAGTTGAAAATAAGCCTAAGCATAAAAGAGCGGAAATGATAACTTTCATAGGTTTCTCCTTGTTAATTGTTTTTAAGTTCTTGGTTTAATTTGTCTAAAGCGATTTGAATTTTTTGAATACGAATGGCTATTGTCTGCCTTTCAGACTCCGTCAGGTTAGGATTTTGATATTGTCTTTTCAGCTCGAGCAGCTTGTTTTCGGCAAAGATCTGAGCTTGCGAGATGGCCTCATCAGGCTTTGAAAAGATCTTGGATTGTACGTTCTGGAGATCTTTTTTGTCTTGTTCTGTGAGTTCTGTTCCGTAGAGATCAAAGTAGGCTGTAATAAAATTTTGAGTTTTAAGCGAGATCGTGCCGGCGGCTAAAAACTGGCTAGCTAAAGGGAATTTGGTCCATAAAAGTTGAAGGTATTTAGCGCTGGTAATTGTGGCTGAGCCGGCGGTCAGAAGGGCTGCCACTTCTGTTGTGAGGTGACCAACATCAATAATTTGTTTCATTAAATTGCCATAATTGAGAACGCCATAATGGTAGCCGTAGCATTGGGTGAGTGCGAGCCAAAACCCATTGGATTTTCGCTCGTCGCGAACGGCAGATTTGAAATGGATCAATGACATCCAACCTTCTACACTTTGTGCATAAGCTTTGGCATTAAATCCGATTTTGAAGGCCGAAAGAGTCGACCCTGACTTACATTGGGCCACAGTTTCATCATAGATTTTTTGATCCTGAATACTTAGAAGGGATCGTGGGCTTGGAGATTGAGATTGAGCCCAAGAAGACAGTGAAAGCAAAAGAGAAAAGAAGACGACGTGAATTTTCATCGTTTTGAATCGGTTGCAAAGTGGGGGCCTTCTGTACTTGATATTAAAAGCATGTGAGACAAATATTGTGTCAATATTGTATACGAAGACGCCTCATTTTGAATCAGCCTGAGTATTTCAAAATGAAACGCTATCTACCCTGAAAGGTCACTGTTCAGGAAATAAACAGGGTAGCTCGAAAGTAGAGTGAGCCTTCAGGTATCAAGGTTGCACTTATCTATATATATGCGAGCACTCGTCGTAACCTCATCTATTACTTTTGTCCCAGAAAACTACAACCGACTGGTATGTGGTTTGGCGACACATCCCCACATCGTGGGCATGGTTGAGCTGGATAATCGCGAGC
>DAHVKR010000004.1:4773-14932 GCA_027320785.1 Bdellovibrionales bacterium | reverse complement strand
ACTCATTTGAAATCTGTAGATGGAACTCAAAAATTTTTATTTGATATGGGGAATGCACAAACAGTCGAGGCTGTTCTGATTCCTTCAGATGAGCGGATGACATTGTGTATTTCATCTGAGGTGGGCTGTAACATGGCTTGCCGTTTTTGCTTTACAGGTAAGCAGAAACTCAAACGGCGATTGAAGACATCTGAAATTGTAGGCCAATTTTTGCAAGCTCAGTCGCTTTTGCCAGAGGGTTGGAAAATTACAAATATTGTCTTTATGGGAATGGGCGAACCTCTTGATAATCCTGAGTCCGTTTTTAAGACCATTGAAATTTTAGCCAATGACTGGGGAATTAATTTTTCGCGTCGTAAAATCACGGTGTCGACTTCTGGAATTGTACCTGAAATGTGGAGAATTGCAGCCTCTCGAACTCGTCTGGCTGTTTCTTTGAATGGCTATAATGATGAAGTTCGTTCGCAAGTAATGCCGATTAATAAACGCTGGAATATTTCGGAACTTTTAAATGAGTGTCGTAAGTACGCGCGTGACACAAAAGATCTGATTACTTTTGAGTATGTCCTTTTGAAGGGCGTGACAGATCGCCTTGAGCACGCCCGCGAACTTTATAAACTGACTCGGGATGTTCCGTGCAAGATCAACATTATTCCATTTAACGAGCATCCAGGGAGTGGTTTCGAGCGTCCTGATGATGACGATGTCACGGCTTTTCAAAATGAGTTGATGCGTTTGGGAGCGCATGTTCTACTTCGCCGCACCATGGGTCGTGATATCTATGCGGCTTGCGGTCAGCTGACAAGTGCGTATAATGAACATCCACAAAAGATGGATATTTCAAACTCGAGCTTGGGAGGCAAACATGTCGCAGATTCTCGTCGTGGGGAGCTTGGCTTACGATAGTATTAAAACACCAGTCGGAGCTGTTAATAAAACTTTAGGTGGTTCTGCTAACTACTTTTCTGTAGCAGCCTCGTTGCTTTCTCCTGTACGAGTTGTAGGAGTTGTCGGAAGCGACTACAGCCAAGAAGATAAAAAAATCCTCGAAAGTCGAAACGTGGATCTTCAGGGTATGACTGTGAAGACGGGGCAAACTTTTCATTGGTCAGGATTTTACGACGATAATTTAAATGAAGCTCAAACTTTACAAACGGATCTGAATGTATTTGCTGATTTTGACCCTGTTCTACCGCAAGCCTATCATGATTCTAAATTTGTGTTTTTGGCGAATATTGACCCTGTTCTGCAGCTGAAGGTTTTAGGTCAGGTCAAAAGTCCGGTCTATACCGGTATGGATACCATGAATTTCTGGATTCAATCAAAAAAATCAGATCTTCTAAAGGTTCTGCAAAAGGTCCAGATTCTTTTAATCAACGAGGGTGAAAGCAAAATGCTGACGGACGAGCCGAACGCGATCGCTGCCTCTGAGAAGCTTCTTCGAATGGGTCCAGAAGCTGTTGTGATCAAAAGAGGCGAGTACGGTGTCATTCTCAATCACAAGGAAAAGGGCCTTTTTGTATTGCCGGCTTTTCCAATCGCCGAAGTTATCGATCCTACAGGGGCTGGGGATACATTTGCTGGCGGATTTTTTGGGTGGTTGTCTCGAAATGAGAAAAGACCCACGTTCGAAGATCTGAAGCAAGCTTGCTTTGTAGGAAGTTGTTTGGCGAGCTTTACCGTTCAGGACTTTGGTCTGAAATCAATTCGAGCCGTCACGGCAGAAAGTTTGAGTAAACGTCAAACGACTTATCACCAATATCTGCAAGTTAGCACTTAACTCTTTAGAAATCTTGGAAAAATCCCGATCTGAACAAGGATGGGGAAACCAAAATCAAAATCTAAAAAAAGGGTTGTTGAGGATAATGAATTCCTTAAGGACCTGATCGACGAAGTTCAATCTTTGGAAACGGAAGATGATGATGTGGTTTCGGAAGACTCGAGAGCCGAGTCTCTCGTATTGGTTCGAACGAAAGATGACAATGAGTACGTCCAGGGAATTATCGAAAATAATTTAGAACATAGTGATGAAGAGATAGAACTTCCTACGGCTTTTGCGCATATTCAGAAAGATATTAAGCCTCCCAAATTAGGAGAAGACGAAGAGCCTGCAGAGTCGCGAGTATCAAATCGTTCAAATGATAAGACAGTTCCCTCAATTGAGGTGAATCCTGAAATACAAATATTAGATTCAAAAAACCAGTCGACGTCTGTCACCTATGGCTCAAGCGAAGCCACTATTGCTAGTGCTGAATCTGATCGAACTGTTGCGGTTAAAGGGGCTCGAGGTGGAAGAGGCGTTTTACAAGAGAAGATTGCGACCGGTGCGCTTAAAGGTACACGAGGTGGGCAGGTATATACTTCTTTAGATGCCAGCTTAGCTCAGGCGGAAACTCTTAAAATTGCGCAGGTTCGAATTAAAGAGCTAGAAGTTGAGATCGATCGGCTTCGTCAGGAGAATGATGATCTTTCTTCTGCTGGGGACATTGTTTCACGCAAGATGGAAGAGTACCAAGTTCGAGTTCAAAGACTTGAAAAAGAAAAAAGTGATTTGATTGATCAGAGTAAGAATGAGCGCCTTATTTTGAAGGGTAATCTGCAATTTAAAGAGACTGAATTATCAAAATCAAAGGCAAAGCTTGAAGATCTTGAAATGCGAATCAAGACGGATTTTCGTAAAATCCGAGTCCGTGAGAGAGAATTAGAAAATCGTTTAGAGCTTGTGCGTGCTGAAAAGCAGGCTTTGATGCGTGCCAAGGACGAAAAAATTCTAGACTTGCAGAGAAAATTAGATCAATACAAGGCAGAGTTAGATTTGTATCGCTCAAAAGTGCAAGATCTTAATAAGATGATGGAAAATCAGCAAGAGCAAATGCAAAAAACAATTCGCGCCTTGAGAGTGGCGCTTGTTAATCTAGAGCCTGAAGATTTAAATCAAGTTCTAGATTCAGTTGATGCCGACATTGAAAATGAAGGTGAAGAAGAACTTAAAAAAGCCAAATAATGGGCAAGGGAATGACCATTGAGCCGCCGTTTTAAACTTATTATCAGTGATCTTCATTTGGGAAAAGGCCGCATATTGCCTGACGGCGCGACCAACCAATTAGAAGAATTTTATTATGGTGAAAAGCTTGTAGAGTTTATTAACTATTATTCTTCTGGAGCTTTTCGTGATGCTGAAGTCGAAATTATTATAAACGGGGATTTTTTTAACTTTTTACAGGTAGATTATCGCGGACATTTTCTGACAGTTGTGACGGAAGGTGTTGCTCTCGAGATTATGAAGTCCATTGTGGCAGGACATGAAAACGTTTTTCGAGCCCTAAAGGAATTTGCCTCTCAAACACAGAACTCCATTACTTATGTTGTGGGGAATCATGATCAGGCAATGATGTGGCCTGCTTGTCGAGCCTATTTAAATCAAGTTGTAGATACCGCTATTCGTTACAAAAATATTGTGTATTATTTTGATGGTGTTCATATTGAACACGGTCATATGCATGAGGCAGCCAATCGCCTTGATCCTAAAAGATTTTTTCTTAAAAAAGATTTGCCAGAGCCTATTTTGAACCTTCCTTTTGGTTCTCACTTTTTTGTGGATCTTGTGTTGAAAATTAAAGAGAAGTATCCACATGTCGATAAAATTAGACCTTTTAGTAAAATGGTACGTTGGGCATTTTTGAATGAGACCTGGTTGAGCATTACATCTTTCGTAACTTTTATTATTTTTGGTATCAAAACTTTATTTAAAAAAGATCCTCGACGCGAATGGCCTTTTAAAACACTGCTTAAAATTGCTCTTGAAAGTGCTATTTTCCCTGATCTGAGTGAGTCGGCACGGAAGATACTCAAGGATGAAAGAGTTCACACAGTTGTTTTTGGGCATACTCATGTTTATCAATACCGACAATGGGGAAAAGATAAGGAATATTTTAATACAGGTACGTGGACAGAGCTCACATCACTGGATATAGTATCCTTGGGTAAAATAACGAAGTTAACGTATGTACTGATAGAATATCCTGAAGATGGAGGCCGACCTCGTGGTCGCCTAAAAGAGTGGCGTGGTTACCATCGAATCGAAGAGGATGTCGCAGTTTCATAGTAGAACTACATAGATAAGGATTTTGAGTGTTTTCTATTCAAAGTCAGAGCTCTGCGATTCCCGCGTCTCTCTTAGAGCAAAGCCGTGAGTCTCTGAAAAAAATTTTGAATCAAACAGAGTGGGGATTTGCTCAAATTCCCCGCCGATCTTCACTTTGGTCGGATTGCGAAGCGCTTGCTCAACAATGGCGCGGGAACGTAGACCAAATCGTTTTAATTGGTACGGGCGGTAGCTCTCTAGGTGTTCAGGTGATAACGGAAATGCTAGGTATTTTAAACGTTATTTATATAGATAATGTGGACCCGCTTCATTTTCAAAATCAAATAGAGAGTCTTCAAGATGTAAAACGCACGGGCTGGATTGTGACATCAAAAAGCGGATCTACCATCGAAACTCTATGTGCGCTTGAAATGGTTTTACAGGTAACATCACTGAGCTCTTATGTGGCCGTTATTTCAGAGAAAAGAAAAAATTCATTAACGGAATGGGCTCAAAAAAATTCATATCCTCAGTTGGAAATTCCCGAGGATGTGGGTGGACGCTATTCTATCTTGTCTCCAGTTGGGATGTTCCCTGCGGCATTGCTGGGGTTGGATCTTTCACTTTTTCGCCAAGGAGCTGAAGAGGCTTTGAAGAGCGAAGAACTGATTGCTCAATTGATTGCTCAGACTCTGATGAGCTTTGAAAGGAATGAGTGGGTCACAGTTTTTTGGATTTATGCTTCTCGGGGACTTTCTCTGGGGCGCTGGATTCAGCAGCTCTGGGCTGAATCTCTCGGAAAAGAGCAAGATGTAAAAGGAAACCCCGCTCCCCGAACGAGCACGCCGTTCATTGCTATTGGAACGACAGATCAGCATTCAACTTTACAACAGATGATGGAAGGTTCGAGGGATAAGTTTTACTGGTTTATCCGCTTTAGCTCATTGGAAAAATCGGAACCTTTTCGGAGCGCTCATTTCCCGGAAACGGAGTACTTAAAAGGCCACTCTATGGGAGAACTATTCGCAGCTGAGGCTAAGGCGACTCAGTTAGCTCTTGAACATAAAGGACGAGAATCTCTTTGTCTTCAAACTCAGGCTTCGCTGCAGTCTCATGCTGGTGAAAAAGCTCTAGGATTTTTCTTTATGATGATGGAGCTTGTCGTCGCGGGAGTCGCACAGCATTTAGGAATTAATGCGTTTAATCAGCCCGGAGTCGAGCTAGGCAAAAGACTGGCTCGAGAGCATTTTAAGACTCCTAGTTGAGAGTTCTGAACCGATTCGGTAAGATTTCCTTTATGACAGATGACTCCTCACTCAAAGATGACCGAACAGAAAAAACAGTAGTGGCGAGTGAAACCACGTTGAATCGTAAGATTGCGAATTCAAGTGGCGCTCCTGTTCTTATCGTGCTTATCGGTCCTTCTGGCTATCAAGGTAAGCAATGGGCATTGCAAGATAGCTTTGTGATAGGGCGTGCTGTTGAGTCTCAAATATTCATTGATGATGGAAGTGTCAGTCGAGCTCATGCTAAAATTGAATTCCGAAGTGGTGAGATTGTTATTATCGATTTAAGCTCAACAAACAAAACTGTTGTGAACGGAGTTCCTCTCGTTCCCCTGGCCCCGCAGGTTTTAAAAAATAATGATCAAGTTAAAACAGGCAACGTGGTGTTTAAGTTTCTTGATAAGGGAAGCATTGAGGCTATGGCTCAAGCTGAGCTTTTCGAAAAAGCAAATAGAGATGCTTTAACGGGTGCTTATTCGAAAGGCGCGCTTATCGAAAGAGGCCCTGAAGTGATGAAACGATCTGAAACTTTAGGAGAGCCCCTCAGCGTAATCGTTTTCGATATAGATCATTTCAAAAAGATAAATGATACCTACGGCCATCCAGGTGGGGACTATGTTTTGAAAGAGCTCAGTCGAGTGATTTCAACGAAATTGACGCGGGCGAATGACTTTTTTTCTCGTTACGGAGGAGAAGAATTTGTTCTTATTTTAGTAGGGACTCCTATTAGTGCAGCTATCGATATTGCTGAGCGGATCCGAAAAACTATTCAAGACTCCGATTTTGTTTTTGAAAACAAGAAAATTCCCGTGAACGTTTCTGTTGGTGTGGCGGCACGCAAAGTAGATGAAACAAGTTGGGATGTCTTATTTGATCGAGCCGATAAGGCACTTTATAGCAGTAAGCAAAATGGTCGAAATCGTGTGACCATTTCTCCTTAAAAACCTGCGCATTGTAACAGCTTTAAGCCATAAAGCTTCCATAATATATTCTTATGGAAATCATAAATCGTTAGTAAATTCAAATATTTAGTGCCGTTCTGACACTGTTTTTTGGCCCTTCGATTGCAACTCTACTTAAGTAAGACTGAACTGGTTTTGGGGTTTCGAATTTTCCAGTTCGCTGAAGTTGTTGGAATGACAAATCTTTCGTTCAACTTTGGGGGGAAAGGGCCTGGGGGTCACTTTAGAAAAAAATTCCACAATTAACCAAAAATAGACAGGAGTGAGTCTAATGAAACGAGATCTCGATAAATTTGCGGATCTCGAACTCGTCGAGAGGGTCAAGTTGGGCGATAAGTCAGCTTTTTCATCTCTCGTGTTACGACATCAGAGGGGCATACTACGTTTGGGTTTGAGGTTCGTAAAAGACCTAGGTCAGGCAGAAGATATTGTTCAGGAGGCCTTTATTAAAGCTTACGAAAAGCTTAGTACATTTGAAGGGCGCGCGAGCTTTAAAAGCTGGCTCTATCAAATTGCTTTGAATACGGCTCGTAATAAGTTGCGTGAAACTCGGCGTGAAACAGTGGATGTCGAAAACGTACACTTATCCGTAGGGCCCGTAGGAGAGTCAGCACTTGTTCATACGGCGATTGCTGATTTGCTCAGTAAAGAAGTTGAAAAGCTTCCTTTTCGACAAAGAACAGCACTGGTTCTAAGAGTTTATGAGGATTTAAACTTTAATGAGATTGCCGAGATTATGGAATGTCCATATGACACGGCCAAAGCGAACTATCGACACGCTTTGATGAAGTTGAAAGAAGTTTTTGAGAATCGTGAGGATTTAAAAACATGGACCCTGGAAACAGGAGGATTTTTTATGGAATCTAACACCTTAATGGAGGCAGAAGGATGAAACCACAAGCGCGGACAGATATTCAAACATTACTCAAGAGTTTAGATGAAGTGGAGGTCCCGATGGACCCGCAGTACTATCGTAAGCTCCATGATAAAATTATGATGAAGCTCGATGAAGAAGTGCCAGAACGGCCCTCCATGATTATTCCGATGACACGATGGCGTGAGCAACGCCAAACTCACAAAAAATATTAAAACTATTTATCATTCATATTATTGATTGAAGGCAGAGCACTTCGGTGCAGAATCTGCCTTTTTATTTTGAGCCTTATTTAAAATACATGATATTATGGCACCATGGTTGAGTTTCTTTTTTTTCGTCATGGTGAAACAGACTGGAATGTTCAGAAGAGATTTCAGGGGCATACAGATATACGTTTGAATGAAAAGGGAATGCAACAGGCTCAGCTTTTATCTGACAAGGTAAGACACTGGAAACCAGATGTTATTCTTTCTTCTGATTTAACGCGTGCTTTTCATACAGCTGAGTACTGTCAGATGGAATGGCGAGTGCCTTTGATTCAATCTGCAGATTTAAGAGAGATGCACCTTGGCGAGGCAGAGGGGCTTCACCGCGATGAGGTGATGAAGCTTGTCGGACCTGATATGTGGAAAAAATGGTTGGGACATGAAGAGAAAGATGAGGCTTTTCAATTTCCAAAAGGAGAAACGAAAGCACAAGCTCGCAATCGTGTGCTTCGTTTTCTTGAAAGATTTGCTAAAGAGAATCCTCGTTATAAAAGAATAGCGGTTTCTACTCATGGGGGAGTTTTGAAAAGGGTCACGCATGGGTTACCAGGTGTGCCCCCTGAAGGGGTCCCGATTCCTAATTGTATTACATACCGTCTTAACTTTGATGGTTATAAGTGGATCTACTTGCCTGTGAGAGAAAGAGCATCGGGTATTGTTCTTTCTGATAATCAGATCCTGACTTTCCATGCAATTGATCCGAATAGTATGCGCGAGTATCATTTTTTACCAGGTGGCAAGATCGAAGAGGCCGAGGGTATCCTTCAGTGTGTGACTCGAGAAACTTTAGAGGAGACAGGGTATCATGTGAGTCCCCTAGAGCCCATTTTGACCAGCGAGTATGATTTTCACTGGAATGGTCAAGATGTTTGGTGTCGGACTCACTTTGTGAGAGCTGATCTAATATCAGATTTCAAGAATCCGGAAAAAGTTCAGGACGCAGACTATAACAAGGGTGTTAAATGGATCCCAGCCCATGATCTGGGTTCTTATTTTCACTATAATGATTCTATTTTTGAAAGTGTTCGAAAGCTCACCTCTAAGTCTTGATAAGATCTGTACGACTTAGTGCTAGTCCGTCACATAGAAGACTCGACTTAAATTTAGAAATGTAAAAAGTATCGACACTTCTGCTTATTAAATACGCATCTCTTCCGAAAAGAGAGAATGCGAAAAATCATACTTCTACTGAGTGTTTCAAGTTTTCTGACTCTGGCCGCGTGTTCTTCTCATAGTGGAAAGAGTGTTTTTGATCCAACAGATGTGGGGCAAGATATTGACTCCACGGCTCCTGGAACTCAAGAGCCGACATCAGATATAAATTCACCGTCGCAAGATAATGGATTGGAATCAGCTCCAGTTGCGCCCTTTCCGGAGGATGCTCAAAAATTTAATCAAGCTTGGAAGAGAACGGATACAGCCCTCTTGCTTGATTGCTATCAAGGGAATTCGATTAATTGGGATAAGGTTTCAACTGATAAACGAGTTGTGGGGGTCATTCATCGTGCGACTATAGGTCTTCGAGTGGATGCGAAGTTTGCAGAGAGAAAAGATATAGCTGATCGAAAAGGGTTTTTATGGGGTGGATATCATTTAGGAAAACCCGGCGATCCTATTCAGCAGGCTCAACTTTTTTTGAAAACAATTGGTGACACACAAAACACTTTAATGGTTTTAGATCTAGAAGATACTTCTGATAAAAATATGATGGGAATTGCAGATGCTCAGAAATTCATGCAGTACGTGTATGAGCAAACAGGGAAGATGCCTGTCGTTTATGCTAATCACATTGTGACAAAAGCTCTTTCTGATTCGTTTAAATCAGATCCTTATTTTAGGGCGAGTCGCTTGTGGTATGCGCGATTCAGAACATCCATTCCTGATTTTCCAAATAGTTTGTGGCCAACTTATTTCATTTGGCAATTTTCAAGTGCCATTAACTGCGCAAAAACGGGAAGCTGTTTGTATAATGTACCTGGAACAGATCGCTATATTGACGTGAATGTGTTCTACGGAACGAAGGAAGCTCTTCGTCAGCAGTGGACCCTCTAAGTTTGACTGAGGCGGGCCAAATCCTGGTCAGGATGTTTTGAGTTTTTGAGTGTTTTACACTTTTCAAGGAAAATTGTGAAATCTCCATTCACACTTTTCCAAAGCTGATCGAAGGCAGAAAAATCACTCATATAAGTTTTGTACATCATGAGCTTCGCATTATTTAATTTCACTTTTGAAAAGTGTGACCAGCTCTTTGATTTCATTTGAGGAAGAATTTTTTGAGTAAACAGATCCTGTATTTTTTTAATGCGGGCCTCTTTATTCTCGGCAGTTTTTTCTTCGGGCTTTAGTGACCGGTACCACTCGTCGAGTTCTTTTACTTGCTCTGTTATGAAGTGAGAGAAGATTTGATCATCATGGGTCGCATCCTGCATTTTTTGATAGGAAGGAGATTGGGGACCTTCTTTAGAGAGAAAAAATTGTTCGGCACCTTTTTGTCCCAGGTAGCTTGCGAGCCTTTCATTAAAGCGAGCGTTGTCTTTAATCCAGAGTGTGGTGTGGACAAGTTCGTGGATAAGAGTATCAGCTAAGTCTTCGTCACTGTATCTCAGCATAGTTGAAAGGAGTGGATCAGCAAACCATCCCAGTGTTGAATAAGCTGATACTCCACGTAGATACGTATCATAACC
>DAHVKR010000004.1:0-4763 GCA_027320785.1 Bdellovibrionales bacterium | reverse complement strand
CAGCCTCAGCGTCCTTTTGATTGAAAAAACCAAGATAGGGAACCTTCCCAACAATAGGAAAGGACCACTCATAAGGTTGAATCCGCCACGGATCTGAGGCGGAAACAGCCCAAGTCACGTAGGGTCGGTCCAACCATGTGATTTGAGTATAGTTACCGTTTGAGTGAAGTTTTAATTTTTCAAGAGCAAAGCTTCGTACTTCTTGCGCCAATAAAATTTTATGCCGCTGGTCTTCAGTTAGGTCTTTTCGAGCCAAGACGCTTTCATAGGATTGGCGATGAGCGAGAAGAGACATTTGATTATAAGCACTTTTTAAAGTGTAGCAGCCTGTTAAAAAGAAAAGAGATATGCTTATACTAAGAGCTTTTAGAACATCCATGAAAGGCCAGCTCGCAGCTGATTATCATCTGTGATCACGCCTCCACCAACGGGGGTTCGCCAAACATCATAGGAAACTCGAAGAGAAAGAGAGTCTGTGACTCTAAATTTAATTCCAGCGCCGTAGCTTGGGACTACAGCCGTTTCAATATCGAGGGGAACAGGAGTGTTCAAAGAGCTATCATAGGTAATTTGTTTTCGTTTCAGCTGAGCGATTCCGCCCTTTACAAAGGGCTGAATAAATGAAGTTTTGGGAGCTAAAACAAAAATGAGATCAGCACCTAGAATTTCTGTTTTTTGATAGGTTTGAATCAAATTACCACCTGGGGGTTTTTCATAGCGATTGGCAACAGCATCCGTATAGCTCAGTTCCAGTGCGATAATTTCTGAAAAATAAAATGAAAATGAAGCCGTCGTTGATTCGGTATCGAAGTAATTATCTTTATCGAAGGAATTTTTCTTTCTTGCGTAGGACATACCCAGTTCGTAATTCAAAGCCCAAGAAAGAGATGAACAAAATAACACAAGAAGAACAAGACAGCGTTTCATTCTTCAAATCATATCAAAAGATGAGAGAATTGCTTACTGGACTTGCCCAAAGTCTACGACAAAGCTGTAACTAATGTGAATAAAGCCATCACTCCGGACCATTTCTGGAGGAGGGTTGGGGAAAATGCGAGCATCTTGAAAAGCCAAAGCAGGGGAAATATCAAATTTTTCAACTCCTGAAGCTGAAAAAACCTGTGCTTGGTAAAACTCCCCATTGGGCTTCAAAAGAATAATCACATCTGTTTTAAGCGTCCGACCTGCCAAATGACTTCTTTTATAATTAGTTGAATAACTATCGACAGCTCGCTTGATCAGATCGGACCAGCGGAGATAAATCATATCCTCTAAGCGAGAGTAGAAAGTATAGTAAAGGTTTCGATCTGTATTAAGAGCCGTGAATGAGCCGACTGCAATATGATTTGGAAGTTGAACGCTAATTGTGGACTCTCCACCCTGTGCGAGTTCAGACATTTCTTGCTTGGGGTTGAAGATTGTGAAGTCCCCTTTGTCCGCTAACTTTTGTTGTTTTTCTTTATGAGGAGTTCGATCTGAAGGATCGGTTTCCTGTAAAAATTTAGGACCCGGTTGACTATTTTGAGTCAGACCTGTTTTTCGAGCTCGTGTTTGTTGAATAACTCTCTGACGATTTTCTGAGCTAAACTCAGCCTCTTTAGGGTCCTCAAATTTCATATTTTCAGGGACCTTCACTTGGCGTACGAAGGTTTTTTCATCCTTGGTCCGGTGAGGCTGTTTTTTTACATAGACAACTTCGATGGGTTGACGAATTTTATTGAAGTCGATGGCACTCGGCTTCCAACGAATGAGAAGAAAGAGGAGAAAGAGGTGCAGAACTAGACTGAGGGCCGAAAAGACGGAAATTCTCATTTTCATCAATTTAATACTCTCCTGAGTTCAATCAAGCGAATCATGATTCTAAAACCCCTTAAAGAAATTGGCCATTCTGGCCGATATAAGATGAGACACATGGGGAGGGCCTTTTGGGTCAAATTATCGATATTAAGAATCGTCTAAAATCTCGAAATAACAAAGAAAAATCAAAATCTTCGAAGCCGGCGGAAATCGTCGACATGACAGAAGCTCGTGAAGCCATAATTAACAGTGAGCGTCGCGTTGTAAAACGTACCATTCTCAGTGAATTTATTGGAGCGTTTGCCATTGTTCCTGAAAGAGGGCTTTTGAAGGTAGCGCTCCATGATATTTCAGAAAAAGGGGTTTCATTCAATATTGAGGACTCTCAATCTTACTTTCGCCACGATCAAGAAGTGGCGATGCGAGTGTATCTGAATCACAAAACATTTTTCCCCTTTGTCGTGAAGCTTAGAAATCAAAGATTTATCGTAGACGAGGGCGTGACTCGTGTGGGAGCAGACTTTGTGCCCGACTCGATGAACAACACGGCTCTTCATCATTTTGTTAAATTTATTGAGAATGTTTCAGCTACCTTGAAAACAGACTCAGGCGACATTCAAGTTTCTCACATCGCAAATCGATAACTTCTCGTAGACTTATGTCGAGCTTTAAGGTGCAATAATGAAAAGGCCCACCAGGAAAGGTGGGTCATGATCATGCACTGGAGGCGGCTTTGTCGAAAAATGGAAGTTCCAATCAGAAGCGGAAAAAAATTGTTGTTGATACGAATGTCATTCTATTTGATTCACTCGCTTTATTAAAGTTTGGGGAAGCAGACATCCATATCCCCATCTCTGTTATCGAAGAGGTGGATCGGTTTAAAAGAGATCAAGGTGAGAATGGGCGAAATGCTCGTCAGTTTTCTCGGTTTATCGATGTTTTGCGTTCGAAGGGCTCTTTAGCTCAGGGTGTACAACTCGATAACAGCGAGTCTGTCGTTTATGTGAATTCTGATTTGATGATGTCGGCCCTTCCGCAAGAGTTGGATCTGGCGAAGGCAGATAATCGTATTTTGATGACAGCTTTGGGCCTTCAGAAACAACATCCGCGTCATAAGGTCGAGTTGATCACGAAGGACATCAACTTACGTATTAAGGCTGATGTTTATGGTATTGTGGCTCGAGACTTTGAACCCAATAATGCAAATCAAGAAGATCTATATGAGGGCTATCAAGAAATCGAGTTGACCCCTGAACAAATTGATCAATTTTATCAAACAAAGAAGTTTGAATATAAAGAGCAGAAGCTTTTAGCGAATCAGTATGTGATTATGAAAGACAAATCGAACCCCAATCATTCTGCGATTGGGCGTTACAGCTTTCAAGATCAAGCCCTTGTTCCCTTGAATAGTCCTGATCACAGTATTTGGGGAATTCATGGTCGCAATGTCGAGCAGTCATTTGCATTAGACTGCTTGCTGAATGATGAAATTTTATTTGTTTCACTCGTGGGCAAGGCTGGAACAGGAAAAACAATGTTGGCCATTGCGGCGGGTCTCCATAAAACTCTCGAGGAGAGCCAGTTCCAGCGGCTTCTGGTTTCAAGACCTATTTTTCCGATGGGACGGGATATTGGTTTTTTACCTGGTGATATCGAACAAAAATTGAATCCTTGGATGCAGCCTATTTTTGACAACGTTGAATTTTTAATGGGAGCTGATAAGAAGGCAGCAGGTCGCGCACAAGAATTGATTAACCAAGGTATGTTGAATATTGAGCCACTCACCTATATTCGAGGTCGCTCGATTCCCAAACAATATCTTATCGTGGATGAAGCGCAGAACTTGACGCCTCACGAGATTAAAACCATTGTGACGCGAGCTGGGCAGGGAACAAAAGTCGTCTTGACCGGAGACGTTTATCAGATTGACAATCCCTACGTTGATTCAGCGAATTCAGGGTTGACCTATGCTGTGGAACGATTCAAAGGTCATCCTATTGCGGCCCATGTCACCTTAACAAAAGGTGAGCGGTCTGAGCTTGCGGAACTTGCTGCTAATATCCTTTAAAGGGAAGAGGTTCCAGAAAGTTAGGCAGGAGAAATATGCCCGAAAAAAGCGAAGTTGGTTATTCAAAAACTTATGAGATCACTGTTACTCGAGATATGGTTAATAAATTTGCAGAGGTGACTGGTGATTTTAATCCCATTCATGTGGATGAAGAGTATGCTAAAAAAACCAAGTTTGGTCGCTGTATCGCTCATGGTATCTTGATTGGTGGCTTTTTTTCTCGGGCCCTTGTCGAAACTTGGGGTGAAGGAATTTATTTAGGACAGGATTTGAAGTTTACAAATCCTGTTTTTATTGGTGATACCGTTGTGGTTTCTGTGACTTTAACAGGTCTTCGAACAGAGAAAAAAATTGGAACGGTGGAAACTTTGGCTAGACGTAAATCAAACAATGATATCTGTGTAAAAGGTCAGGCCATTATTATGATGAGCCCTCCGCATCCTTAAAAAGTATGATTCACTCATTGACAGTTGGAATTATCACTTTCAATGAAGAAAATAGTATAAAAAGGTGTCTTGAATCCCTATTGCAACTGAAATCTTCTGTTCCAGATTTGTCGATTATTGTCGTTGATAATAACTCGTCTGATAAAACTATTCACGAAGCAGATCAAACCTTAAAGAGCACGGGGATTACTTATCAAATAGTTCAAAGAACAGAAAATAATTTAGCAGCAGCTCGCAACGATATCTTTCGGCACTCACGAAACCGTTGGGTCTATATGATGGACGCAGATTGCTGTCTAGATATCACGACTTGGGACAACCTTATTCAGAACTGGAAAAACGAATCACAGTTCGCGGCGTGGGGCGGGTCTCAAAAGTTTTTTAATGACTACGAGATTCTTGTTCTCTTGGATGAAATGAGGAGAACTTATTGGGGGCATTTTGGTTCGGCT
>DAHVKR010000049.1 GCA_027320785.1 Bdellovibrionales bacterium | reverse complement strand
GAGATATGGGGCCACGTGATCGCTATCTAGGTCCTGAAGTTCCAAAAGCAGAACTCATTTGGCAAGATCCTGTGACAAAAGTTAAAGGTCCTGCTCTTTCTGAAAAAGAAATTTCTGCTGTAAAAAAATTAATTCAAAAATCAGGAATTACAAGTTCAGATTTAATTTCTACGGCGTGGGCATCAGCTTCTACTTTTAGAGGATCAGATATGCGTGGTGGTGCTAATGGTGGGCGCATTCGTTTAGCTCCTCAAAAAGATTGGGCCGTAAATTGCCCTAAAGAATTGGCAAAAATTATTTCTAAACTTGAAGAAATACATACAAGCTTTAATGCTAAATCTAAAAAGAAAATTTCTTTTGCGGATCTCGTGGTACTTGGTGGTGTTGTTGGTTTAGAAGATGCTATTAAAAAAGCAGGAATGAAAGTAAAAGTCCCTTTTATCCCAGGAAGAGGAGATGCGACTCAAGAAATGACTGACGTGCATTCGTTTTCTGTTTTGGAACCATTAGCAGATGGTTTCAGAAATTTTGCAAAAAATGGAACTTTTAAATATGGCCCAGAAAATTTGGTTGATCGTGCTCAACTTCTTACTTTAACAGCTCCAGAAATGACTGTTTTAGTTGGAGGTCTACGTGTTTTAGGCACTCACTTTAATAAATCAAAACACGGAGTATTCACTAAGAAAGTAGGAACCATTAGCAATGACTTCTTTGTCAACGTTCTTGATATGAATACAGATTGGAAAGCGGTTAACGAAAACGGAGAATATGAAGGAATTGATCGCAAAACTGGCAAAACAAAATGGACAGCAACAAAAGTAGATTTAATTTTTGGATCAAACTCTGAACTTCGAGCACTTTCTGAAGTTTATGCGCAAGATGATAATGGCGAAAAATTTGTGAAAGATTTCATTGCTGCTTGGACAAAAGTTATGAATCTTGATCGATTCGATTTATTAAAATAATGGAGGTTATATGAACGTAGGTATTGGTATTTCGGAAACAGACAGAAAGAAAATCGCAGATGGACTATCTCATCTCTTAGCAGATAGCTATATTCTTTATTTAAAAACCCATAATTTTCATTGGAATGTTGAAGGCCCAATGTTTAATTCTCTCCACCAAATGTTTATGGATCAATATACAGAGCTTTGGAATGCTCTTGATCTCATTGCTGAAAGAATCAGAGCGCTGGGTGCTTATGCTCCGGGCTCTTATAAAAAGTTTGCCCAACTTTCTTCTATTCCAGAAGCAGAAGAGACGATGCCTGCAAATGCTATGATTAAACAATTACTTGAGGGTCATGAGGCAGTTGCTAAAACGGCAAGAGGTATGTTTTCTTTAGCTGAATCAGCAAGCGATGAGGCAACTTTAGATCTATTAACTCAAAGACTTCAGTTGCATGAAAAAACAGCTTGGATGCTTAGAGCATTGCTAGCTGAAAAATAAATAAAGCAGAGTCTCTCATTTTTGAGAGACTCTCTCAAAAATGAGAAGTCATTTTGACTCCACTAGATCATGCTTCTAAGTCAGTTCAATCAGTTACAACTTAACACTAATTCAAAATTAATTGGCACGGCCTTGCTAATAGATCACCTCAATCGGAGGTGATTGAAATGAAATCTAAAATCTAAAAAAGAAGTCTTCGCTAAAGACTTCGCTATGCGAAGACTTCACAAAATTGTGCTCCCTGAAGTGTTCCTAGTGGGAACACTTTGGTTTTTCACTAAGAAAACAGTATGCCTACTAATATGCCCGGTGGGAATACTGAGTAATTGCGTTAAATAATTAAGGAAAATTTGAAATTTATTTTTGATTTAAGGTATTTGCCGCCGCAATGAGTGACTCATTTTTACCTTTCTTTTTCCGTGACCCCTCCCCCCCAACGATGTGGTGGAAAGGGGTCACGGATCGAAAGGTATTAGGTCAGTTTGGGCGGCGGCAAAAGTGCGAGAAGTGTTGAGTGATGAGTTGAGTATATCCATAAAAAATAGGGATAGCTCATGAATAAAAAATGGGACGAGATCGAAGTAATAAACATAAGAAACGAAAATTTTAATGAAAAGGTGTATGAACAAATGATTGAAGAAGTGGCGAACATTATTTATATTGAACTCTGCCAGCTCCAGAAAAAGTCACTCTCTGACTCGTCGAATGTAAAAGATAATCTTTTAAAAAGGACGGGATCAGATGCTTAAGAACAAAAATTTCAACATTGCTTTGTACATTAGAGTTTCAACCGAAGAACAAGCGGAAAACCCTGAAGGCTCCATTAAAAATCAAGAGCAACGGCTCCGTGAGGCTGTGGCCTATAGAAATAAACAATCTAACTTCGGCCAAATTTTTAATGTCTATGTGGACGCTGGAATTTCAGCCAAGGACATGAATAGACCAGCCTTGCAGACGATGCTTAAGGATATGAGGGCTCAAAAAATTAACCTCATCATGGTTACAGAAATTTCAAGGCTCTCCAGAAACAACAGAGACTTTTTAAATATGTGGGACATGATGAGTGAAGTTAAATGCAGCTTCATGAGCCTTCGTGAAGATTTCGACACAACCACTGCCGCTGGTGAAATGTTGTTATTTCAGTTGATGAACTTTGCTCAGTTTGAACGAAAGCAAACCAGTGAAAGAGTTTCCGCTAACATTTTAGCACGTGCCAGTCGTGGTCTTTACAATGGTGGAACCATCCCTCTTGGTTTTAAGAAGTGTCACACAAAAAATGGAAGCTTGGACATTGATGAGCCTCATGCAACCACTGTTAGAATTGCTTTTGAGGCATTTTTAAGAGAAGGAAGTTTGTCTCGTGCGGCTCGCTGGATGAATAATAATGGTTACAAGGCCAAAGCTCATTTAGAAGGTGGCGGCTCAAGAATGAGGCTGGGCCATTTTACAGTGGATAACTTGCAAGCAATAATTCGTAACAAGGCCTATATCGGAATTAAAACCTACACTCAAAAAGGCGAACAAAAGGAAGCAAAAGCCGTTTGGCAACCCATAGTTAATGAAATGATTTTTCAGCGAGCAAACGAAAAGCTCACCAAAAATCATTCAAGACTTAAACCATTAAAAGAAACGAGCAAACATCCCTATTTATTGTCTGGTGTATGTTTTTGTATGAAGTGCGGTAACCACATGCCAGGAAAGTCTGCTACTGGTAGAAATGGCAAGGTTCCTTATTATGAACACTCATGGGCCACAAAAAGAAACTCGACTTTAACCAAAAAAACTTTTCAGTGTGAACCTACACGAGTTCAAGCAAAGAAAGCAGAAGCCCTGGTATGGGGTGAGTTTTGTAAATTTATTGAAAGCCAAAAATTTTTAATAGAACTTCAAAATAAAGTGAAAGCCATTCATAAAAATAACGACGAAGAGTCAGAACGTGGGAAATTAAAGGCCAAACTTTATGGTGTGAGTTCGCAATTAGATGCCTTAGCCGAAAGGTTATCAATGCTGCCTAAATCAGTTTCAGCGACGCCAATCTTTAAGCAAATGGAAAGGCTTGAGTCTGTTAAAAAAGAACTTGAAATTGGGCTTTTAAAGATAAGGGATTTGAATATTGATGAGAGGCTTGTGCCTATAGATACCTTTGAAGAGTTTGCGGCGTTTACAGGCCTTACAATTAAAAATAATCCTGACTTCAATATCAGACGCAACCTTTTGCAGAAATTCATCCACAGGGTCGAAATTGGAATGGATTCGATTAAGATTTATTGGAACTTGGATAAAGATTTTTATGAACAGGAGCTTAAAATAAAAAACCCCGAAAAAAATCGGGGTTTTATAAAAACTGCGAATTTTGGTTCGCATAGCTTGACAATTGGTGCGCGAGGGGGGACTTGAACCCCCACACCTTGCGGAACAGGCTTCTGAGACCTGCGTGTCTACCAATTTCACCACCCGCGCATCGGAATAATCAGAAATAGGGTTAGCATAATTTAAAACGGGAGTCACTGGGGTTCAGTGGAGTTCCCAGTAGCTTCTGTTGCGCTCGAAGCAATTTCGTGGGGAGGGCCTTTCAATTTTCTAATCAGGGCTGGAACTGCAAACATCAGAACCATAATAATAATGGCAGTCCAAGTTCCATCTCCCAGAACACTATTCAGCCAAAGCGTTGAGACCATAATAACACTAAAGAAAATCATATCTCCCGTAATCGCAATAGCCCAGCCTGTGATAAAACCGTGGCCTGCAACTTTAGCAGCGGCCCGTCCCGTCATGGGATCTACTCCAAAGGAGATCATGATCAGGGATAAGGGACTGGCGTTGAGGCCGTATTTAAAACCCATTTTTTTCAATGAGGTGACATGGGCTTCTCTCCAGCGGGTAAAGAATCGAGAATTTTTTGTCAGTTTTAAAAAGAGGTGCATGAGAGGCTCAAAAACAAAAGCCAACATAATATCCGAGATCAGATAGATAAAGAGAGTGAGGGGCCAAACTAATCCCTTTGCCTGAGCCACTAAAATACCCGCCGGAATACCGCCTCCAACAGGAATAATAAAAAGGCTGAGAACTTTTAGTGAATTTGTAAGGGTTTCGGTTAGTGTTCCGCTGGGGGAAATCATTTCAACTCGCCGCCTCTCCTAATAATGAGAAGGTGGGTTTTGAGTGGTGCCCAGTGAGGGACTCGAACCCCCACGCCGTGAAGCACTAGGTTCTAAGCCTAGCGTGGCTACCAATTACACCAACTGGGCACATGGAAGAGTGAAACTACGTTACAGTGAACGTAGCTGTCACCAAAAAAATTACTTTTCAGCTATGAGTTTTTTGTAATCAGGAGCTCTCATGAGATTGGCGAGCTCTTTTTCTGTATCCATTTCAATACGGACAAGCCAGCCCTCATTAATGGGATCATCGTTCAATGAAGAAGGATCATCCATTAGGGAAGTATTTACTTCAATCACTGTTCCTGAAACAGGAGAGTAGAGATCGCTTACGGCCTTTACGCTTTCAATAACTCCAAATGTTGTTCCTTGGGTTACTTTTTGGCCTTCTTCAGGAAGGTCAACGTAAACAACCTCACCTAATTGATCTTGAGCAAACTCTGTGATTCCCACAGTCACGATATTTTCGTCAACTTGGGCCCATTCATGTTCTTTTGTGTAGTAGTAATCTTCAGGGATGTGAAAACCCATGTTCCTTGGCTCCTTTTCAAGACATTGTTATTTCGCGATAAAGGGAGTTTTGCAAGTAGTGGCTTTAATTTTTTTTCCTCGAATATCCACATAAAATGTAGAACCCACAGCTGCAAAATCAGGCTTTATAAAACCTATCCCGATAGGCTCATCTAACGAAGGTGAGTGAGTCCCACTGGTTACAATGCCGATATTTTCACCATTCTCGGTATGAAGCGTGTATCCTTGGCGCGGAATGCCTCGCTCGATCATCTTAAAACCGATAAGGCTGCGCGTCAGGCCCTGCTCCTTAACTTTCAGAATAACTTCCTTGCCCAAAAAGTCTTTAGCTTGAGGTTTTACGGTCCACCCTAAAGAAGCCTCATAAGGATTCGTGGTGTCGTCAATTTCATGACCATAGAGAGACATTTTCATCTCGGTTCGAAGAGAATCCCGAGCGCCAAGACCTATGGGCATAACGCCGTAGTCTTTACCATAATGGAGAAGCTCGTTCCACAGCTCGCTGGCACCTTTTGATTCTATGAAAATTTCTCCACCCTTTTCCCCTGTATATCCTGTCGTAGCGAAAATAACTGAATAGCCCTTCCAGTTGAGCTTTTTAAGATGGAAAGGTTTCATGATGGAGGCTTGAATTTTAAGAACAGCTTCTAAGAGAGAGAAAGCCTTGGGACCTTGAACTGCGATTTGCCCCCACTTATCACTTTCATTGGTGAGCTCAGCACCTTTGTTATTTTCCTGGATATGCTTCCAGTCTTTTTCGGCATTGGCTGCATTCACACAAACCAGGTAGTCCTCATTTTTTTTAAGGCAGTAAACGATAATATCATCAACTAATCCCCCTTGAGCATTGGGTAAGAGAGAGTATTGAGCCTGGTCTTCTTCGAGGGCAGCCACATTGTTGGTGGTGAGCCATTGAAGTGTATCAAGGGCCTGTGGGCCTTTAACTCGAATTTCACCCATATGGCTGACATCAAAAAGCCCCACATTCGAGCGGACATTCAGATGTTCCTCTTTGAGGTTTGTATATTGAATGGGCATTTGCCAACCGGCAAATTCAACCATTCGGGCAGCTAATTTAACATGATCGTCGTAGAGGGGAGTTTTTTTCATGACTCTTTTGAATCAAGAACGGCATCGTCAGTCAAAGGAAATCGAGTTAATGAGCAATGTCTAAGACTCCGAAGAAGAGTTTCCCACGTAGTGAATTTGAACGACTCCTGAGGGGAGCTCCGTGGAGGATTTTAAATGCCAAAACAGTGTGTGTAGAGGCAGGGGGAAAAGATCTAGGCCCTGCCCCAGCATTTGAGGGTGCATATTCAAAACAATTTCATCGACTAAATTTTCCTTCATTAAGTAACGCACGAGAGAGACTCCTCCCGCCAGCCAGATCGATTTTCCGTTTGTGAGCTTTAGATCTTCAATCAGAAAAGCAGGATCTTGTGGTGTGACCTCAATTTCGGGACCGAACTGATTTTTAAGAGTTTTAGAAAAGACATAGGTTTTTTTGTCCGTATAAGGCCAGGGCCCTTGGGTGAGTTGTTTTTCAAAGGTGAATCGCCCCATTAAAATAATGTCTACTTTTTTATAAAAGTCTTCAAAACCATTCTCCATAAGAGGGAATGTCCAACTTGTATCGCCACTTTCGGTGGCGACCTTCCCATCAGCACTAGTCGAGATAAAAAGAGTGATTTTTCGCACTAACTTTATTTTGCTGGGTAGCCTTAGATCAAAACAAGTTTTTTATGACTATTCCATGTCAGATTTTAGAAGAGGAGAGCGCAACTCATTGGATTTCTTCTCAAAATCTGTGAGGAGAACTCGATCCCCTCGATCATAGACTGGAACCTCTCCTTGACGATGCAGCCAGGACAAAAATTCACGTTCAGGGCCACGGCAAATAAGCTGACGTGTTTTGCCTTTTTCATGAAGCTGGTCTCCCACGAGACGAGACCATGAAGGTAATGGTGGCGCTGTCTTTCTTGCGGCTAAATAACTAAAGGTGAGAGTTCCATTTTTCATAGGAAGATATTTTTCAACTTCTTCAAACCAGGTGGGTTTTGAAAAGTGAACTCGATCATGGCACCAGTCTGTTTTAGACCCTACGTAAAGAGGGCAAGCTTGCTGGTGTGGGCAAGGTGACCAAATAAAATATTTTTGCTCGATAAGATTTTGCCGAAGTTCAAGAAGCTTTCGACCGTCTTGTTGAGTAGAGGGCTCGATAATCAAAAGAGCTTCAGAGTTTAAGCTCCAGCGAGGGATTTGATCGAGCTCTGTTAAGGAATATGAAAAAACAGTCATCGAATTTTTTTGAGGCTGTGCTTGAGTCACCCAATCATATTGAGGGAACCATTTAGCAGGAATGGGGGATTTCTCGATGAGTTGTTTTTGTTGAAAGTATTTTTGGAAAACAGAAGAGGCTGTTCCGACGCCTGCTCCGTAATCAATCAGATCTGTTAGGCCCCAAAAAAACTTTTGTGAAACAAGATCGTCTAGAATTTTAAGAAGTCTGACGGTATTGAGCGGCCAAAAGTAGACTAGAGAGGCTCTCTGAGCCCAGCCTTCATTCCAAGGAGTTTCTTTCTGAGGGTTTTGGATGTAGAAATCAGATAAACGCAGAATATCATGAGCTAGACTTTGGGCATTCCATTTCCATTGGTTTTCCGCAAAGATTCGGTGGACTTCTGGTTCAAGTGTAAGAGGGAAAGAGTAAATTTTCTTC
>DAHVKR010000048.1 GCA_027320785.1 Bdellovibrionales bacterium | reverse complement strand
CTATCCTGTGGCCGGAGTGATTGGTATTTAAATATTAAGCAAAGCTTTGTTCGGGCATCTTGAAGGATTCGGCCAGAGACTCTGGAAGCTCTTCAAGATGTCGAATGGTTTGATGTCGATGATGTTGTTTTTTCCACTTACCAAGTTGCTTGCGAATTTGATGTGTAATTCGATGCGTGACATCTTTTAAATGGCGTCCTGATGCCACTGCAAAAAAATGACCTCCTGAAGAGTTAATTTTCACTCGAGCTTTGAAGAGATGATTTTGCCGACTGAAGACCGCCTGGAGTGAGGCTCCATGAGGAGACTCTGTGTATAGTTCATCCATCATCTCTCCTAAATAGTCCTGCGTAAAGGTAGAGGGGTGAAATCCATTAAATTGAATTGTCATTTCACTGCTTTTCATAAAACAACCTCCTATCACTAATATGGGACGAAATTCTGAGGATGCAAGGTCAAGGGATGTGTTTTTTCCCATATGTTTTTTGACATTTAGAGACAGACTTCCGTCTGATTTATTAGCGTGTCGCGTAGATGAGACTGCCACCTTTAATGAGGTCGATGACTTCTTGGGCGTGAGCTTTTGAGACAGCTGGGCAGCCCCAGCTTCGTCCCTGAATTACATTTTGATCATAAACATATGTCGCACCGTGAACGACGATGGCGCGTGCGCGTGCGTTTGAATTCGTCGAGGAGAGTCCGTCTAGACGAAGGGAGTAGCCATTATCACCTATGTAAGTTTCAGCAGTTTTATAAAATCCAAGTGAGCTTGCGTTTGAGTTCGATTGATTACTAAAAGTTTGGGCAAAACCATCATGATCGGGGTCAGACCCTTTTCCGTGTGCAACGTGGATGTTCCATACAGCTCCTGTTGTTATGTTGATAAAATACCAGCGCTTGTTCTTCGAGTTTTGACTGAAGTCAATAATCGAAAGGACCTTTGGATTTTGTAGTTCAGACAAATGACTATGATAATAAAGAATGGCTTCTTCTAAAGATTTTGTCGGAACAATATGTTGAGGGTCGAGGTAGTCATACTGTGAAAGAATTTGTGATTTTTCGGCATTTGTAAGACTTTGATCGGGACCTGATGGGGAAGCTTGTTGCTGGGGAGCCCGACCGCAGGCTACAGAAAAAATAATCACAATTAAGATGAGAGTCTTATTGAGAAATGCAAAAGACATGTCTCATTATCGGACAACATCATTTAAAAATAATATAGAAGATGGGTTCCAGTAAAAGACTTAGACTTTTGGATGTGAGGGTGTCGATTTAAACAAGAGAATCGCTCTATTTTTTTGAGTTTTATGATCTACCAAAGGCTGGATGTAATGCCCCTGTAAGAGATCAGGGTCGTGTAGAAAACGAGAAGGGATCTCTCTTAATTCGGGAATATATTTTTTAATATACTCTCCTTGCGGATCAAACTTCGCGCTTTGAAGCCAAGGATTGAAAATGCGAAAATAAGGTTGAGGATCACATCCTGTGGAGGCGGCCCATTGCCAGCCGCCATTATTGGGGGCGAGATCGCCATCTAAGAGATATTTCATAAAATGATTTTCGCCCCAGCGCCAATCGATTAAAAGATCTTTGACTAAAAAAGAAGCTACAATCATGCGGATTCGATTATGCATCCAACCTGTCGTGAGCAGTTGCCTCATGCCGGCATCCACAATAGGAAAACCTGTCTCGCCTTGCTTCCATTTTTCAAAATGTGACTTATTATTTTCCCATTTCAACTGAGAATATTGTGAAAGAAAACTATTGTGCTCCACATCTGGGCGATGAAAAAGAATCGAATAGTAAAATTCGCGCCAGATGATTTCTTTTAAGTAAATAAAAGCATGGCTTTGTGAGCCCCAGTTGAGTCGGCCTAAGTTGAGTTCTTGAATAATCTGCGCAGACGTGAGGCTTCCGTTTTTAAGATAAATGGAAAGTTGAGAAGTGCCCGCAATAGCGGGGAAGTCACGCTGTTCGCTGTAACTTTCGAGATGGTTTTTAAAGCTTTGCAGTTTTTGAAATGCGATATGAGATCCTGCTTGAGGAATGGGGATAGTTACATGCTTTTTATTTTGATCTAAAAAATATTGCAATGAGTCCTGAAAAGGAAAGTGAGGCTGCGAGGTCAGGGTTTTCCATTGAATTTGAAAACCTTTATCCAGTTTTTTCTTTTTAAGTTTTGAGTAGTAAGAGTGATTTTTGTCTTGAGACTTCAGGCGACTTTGTCCTTCGGGAGTTGCGAGCTGTTGAAGCCATTTTCGAGCGAAGGGAGAGTAGATTTGATAAAAATCACCAGGCCGATCCGTTTTCAAAACTTCATGGGGCTCAAAAAGGAGATGATCTCGAAATGTTTCGAACGATAAATTTTGCTTCCTAAAAAAATCGGAAATCTTTTGATCCCGCTCTTTGGCGAAGGGCTCATAGTCACGATTCCAACTGATCCACTGAGGACGAGGAATTTGATTTTGATCAAAATGGGCTAGTAATTGAGAGAAAGCTTTAAGAGGAAGCGAGTCCACAACGAGAAGATCTCCGCCTTGTTGTTGAAGCTCTTTCTTAAGGGAGTCTAGAGTTTCAAGAAAAAATTGAAAGCGGTTATGGGAAAAATCAGGACGAGATAAAAAAGTAGAGTCAAAGCAAAAGATTCCAAGAGTTCGACCCTTCGTTTTTTGCCAATTAAATCGAAGTCCTGGATTTCCTGCAACACGAAGATCACGGCGAAACCAGTGAATTCCCCAAGGTTCAGAAAATGTCGAGTTATGCGAATATGAGCTCACATCATTAGATTAGAGTTGAAATTCCTTTGTAGCAAGCTCTCAAAGAGAGCCTATCGCAATGATGCCCAAAAGCCTAAAGACCAAAGCAGTGAGGGCCAGGCGGCGATCCAAACCCAGAAAAAACGGTTGAGGCCAAAAAAAAGAAAAATACTAAAGTGAAAAATAAAGGCAAGTCCGAAGTAGAGTGTTGCCCATTGAGGTTTCCAGAGCAGAAGAGGAAATGAAAGCTCAAAAAGAAGAACGCACCAAGAAGCAATCCAGGAAATCTTGGGATGTTGAAAAAGCCAATCGGAAATTTTTTGAGTTTCGGGATAGAGGCTTCGACTTAGAAAATGAGGAAGAGCCGTTCCTTGCCTCCAATCAGACTCTCTTATTTTAACCCAACCAGCTTTGAAGTAGGAGTAGAACAGATGAATCGCAATATAGATCAGTCCAAGTTTTTGAATTTTTTCTGAACTTGAAGCAAGGGAGATGATGAGACCGGTTAGGACTACGAAGAGCATCATATCGCTTCCACCATTAAAAGTTCCACGGAAACGTATGCAGGTGAGAAGATGAATAAGGAAAAGTCCAATAAAGATAAGAGGGTGAGGATAGAAAAAGGAAATAAGCGAAAGGGCTATCTGAAGGATAAGACTGAATAGGAAGGCTTGATTCGACAAAAGAACTTGAAGCCAAGATAAAGGTAAGGGAAGGGAGGCCTCCCAGTCCTCAAGCAGATTTTCAGAATTCCAAATTTCGAGCAAGGGGCTGAGTCGATCCAAGTAAAGCATTTCAATGGCTTGCATAAATAGAATCAGACTGACCAGATGGGAGGTGAGAGTCACTGCTTCAGCAAGATCTGTATGAAAGTTTAAGAAACTGAACATGGGATCCAATCTGAAATATAAATATCCAGGATTTCATCTTTTCTGATGGCTACGACTTTAAACTGAAGTGAGTTAGGGGAAACTTCGTACTCTTGCATTTTAACCTTTAAGAGCGCCGATATAAGTTTAAAAGAAGTTAAGCTTCGAACTTGTCGTGACTCCACAAGGGGGGAATCAAGAAGGAGCTCTTGAATGTCTCGTGCAAAATGTTCGATAACATTTACTTGTGCCATGGCGAGATTGGCAGAACCATTCAAGGCCATATTAAAGGCTTGTCGACTTTGGTTAAAAGAAAGTGGCTCCCACCGATCAAGGTCAGGAACCTTTATCTCGACACCAAATTGATATTGAACCTGATCGAAAAAATTCCAGGTGGGGAAAAGAGCTCGAATGAGATTCAAAAAAGAAGAGAGCCGAAAGTGTTTTCTTTGAGAGGATCTCAATTAAAAGACCTTATTCTTCTGTTTTTTCGCTATCTTCCCCTTTATCGCCTTTCATTTGACCTTTCATAGCTCCCTTTTTATGCATCATTTTATTCATTCCAGGCTTATTTCTCATAGCACAATTGTCCATCATTCCATTCATGCGAGGATGATTTTTCATCATTTCTTCGTGGCATTCTTGAATTGGCTTGTCGGAGCGTAAACAAGTAGCCATTTGCTCGTGCACTTTGGCCATTTCTTCTCGCTGTTCTTTTGTGGGAGCTGACATTGACTTCATACCTTTAGCGGGTTGTGCTTGCGCAAAAAAACTTCCTAACACAATTGATGCGGTGAGTGCTAAGATTAGGGTTTGGATAGATTTCATAAATTGTCCTTTCGTTTAAATGATCTCAGATTTAGTATTTAAACCTCATCAGCAAGAGCTTATGGAAAGGAAAGAAAAATGAAAAGTAATTTTTTAAAAAGACTGGAAATGACGTTAGGAGTTCTTTTTTTATTGGCCAATTTGTCTTGTGCCACAGCTTCTCACGAAAAATCAGAGGAAAGTAAAGTAGACGAGAAGATTTCTCAACAGCATCCTTCTGCGGAACCTGGCGAAATGGCAATCCAGGGGGCCTTGACTTTTTCTGACATGCCTGGAATCACAGAGCAACAGAAATTAGATCTTTTGAAGTTGAACAAAGAGACGGCAGATGAAGCTCACTCGTTGGGCATGCAAATTCGTCAAGCTAAGATGACGCTTTTTCAAACTCTCTCGACGCCAAATTATAAAAAATCAGAAGTTGCGATCCTTAAAAAGAAGATCGTGAAGTTAGATAAGAAACGTTTGGATGTCATGTTTCATACTCTAGACAAAGTTGAAAAAATCATTGGTAAGAGTGATGTGAATAAAGAAAAGCTATATGAGCACATCTTCTTACATCAAGAACAGAACCGATAAACTTTAAAGAGTCCAAGCTCTGGAATGCCAGAGCTTGGGATTTTAGGTTTTTCTCTAGAGCTGTATTTTAGAGTCTATTTTTCTGCAAGATTTTTGCAGTTCTCCCAAAACTCACGGAGTTCGGGAAATGTTTCTGTTAACGAAACATTCTTTCTTTTATCGTACTCTTTAAAGAATCGATAGAAGTCTAGCTGTCCCTCTTTAATTTTTTTAGCTGGGTAATGAGTTGTTTTCATGTACTCATAAGTTCGAAGAAGCCTTTGGTATTCCATATAAGAGAATTTAACCTTAGAATTATCATCCAAGTTGTCTTTCATAAATTGAAGACTTTCCTCTAAGTATTTCAGGAAATTTTCTTTAGGCAAAATATTGATATCAAACTGCAAAGGTTCTTTTAAGTAGGAAAGATCAAAACGAATTCTATGAAATTTCATAAAATCAGTATGTGTTGATTGAAATTCTGTTCTCCATTCAAGAATTTTCTGAAGAAGATTTTTAAAGTTCGGAAGCGAGAAGATATTGAACGTGATCATGATGGTCAGGGGAAGATCTGTTTGAGATAAATAATTTTTTAAATTTTTCTCGAAAAGCTGAAGATCAAGACCATGGCGAGTGTATTCAGCTTGAGGTCCCCAGCTATCAATACTGGTAAAGAGTTTGAAATTTTTAATTTTTTTCTCTTGGACCAATTTTTGAATTTTATCTGAAAATTTTTGAATGATTTTTTCCTGAGATCCGAGGTTGGAGTTCACATTCAGTTCGAGGTGTGGAACAGGGTTTTGTTCAAGCCTATCCATCAATCGATAGGTAGACTGTTGCATCAGGGGCTCTCCCCCTGTTACTCGGAGAATTTTAAGCCCTTGAGAAAGCTCGGGCCACCATTTCCACCAAGCTTCAAGGAAGGGATTATTTTCTTCGTTATATATTTCAAACCAATCAATATCGCAGCGATGATTTTTAGATTTTTCGTAGGGGCCGAATTGTTCAATCTCTTTATAAAAACGACTGCTAGCTTTGGGGTGGCAATAGCCACATTTAAAATTGCAAAGATTGGAAAAGCTGACTTCGACATAATCGGGTGAAACAAAAAACTGATCAGAATGTTTTTGAATATCCTGAATTCTTTCTTCTTTATAAAGAGATCCTGTGCGAATTTGCCGATCGCTGATCAAGTCGCGATTAATGTCTTCAATATTCCAGCAATATTGACAGCCTTCAGGGCGTTTGCCTTCCAACATTTCTCGGCGTTCTTGAAATTTAGTGGAGGTATTATGAAGGGCTGCGGGGTTTTGCTGAACCTCTTCGATAGAGATTTTGTGAGGGGCAGGGTGGTAACAGCTATGGGTTTCCCCTGTCTGAAAATAGATATTTGAATGGTACCATTTGGCCAGACAGAATGAAGGGCTGACCTTTTGGTCTAACTCTTTAGAGATTTCCTTATAATGATCGTATTCGTCTTTCACTCCACTATTTCAATACCTTCTGGAGCAGAGTCAAGTGGGGGGTCTTCATAGCCTGATGCGTTTGAACCTATTCAGTGAAATAAATACGCTTCGTACGTTCTTGTTTTCATTATGACGAATGAAGGAATGAAAATGTGACCAGAAAAATAATTTTTTTTGTGAAAAACATGCAATTTATTGAAATAGCTTACTATTTTAGAGTATGAGGTGTTTTTTATTTGTTGGTTATGCCTTGAAGTTCTCTCGTCATTTTCAAAACTTCTTCTGGGGTGCGAGGGGAGGATTCGAGTAACTTTTTTGTTCGAATTTCGCGTAAAGAGATGGAGTTTTCTCGATTAGCATTTTTGATGGCCTGGATAGCTTGGGACCGTGTCAGATTGGTGCAGTAGATGGGTGTTCCCATCTGCTGTCTCCAGGACTCCTTTAAGGAGCCGGCATCAAAACCATCGAAACCTAGGGCCGCTATGAGGTGAAGCAATTTATTTTTTGCCTCAGCGGAATCTCCGGAAACGGGAAGAGACAGACGATCAGGAGAGTCCGGGGGTAATCCTCCATTTTCAAGATAATAATCAATTATGCTATTGAAAGCTTTCAGTACTGGGTGATCGATTTGTTGAGCCACCCAAACTGACTCGACTTGACCTTGCTCAATTTCTTCTATTCTTCCATCCCGAGGAGGAAAATAATTTCCAGTATCAACAACGATGGTAGAAAAAGTAAGAGAGGGTTTTAAACTTCTTGCGATTTCAGGAATTGCGACCAATGGGACACAAAGGAAAAGAAATTCGACATTTTGACAGACTTCGCTCAAAGTAACAGCTTGAGCACCGGTTGCATGACACAGTTTTCTTAACGAGTTGACATCTTGCTTGTTGGCTACTGATACATGATGACCCAGTCGAGTGAAATTTTTCACAAGAATGCTTCCAATTTTCCCAGCCCCAATGACTCCGATGTTCATACGTTAAGTCATTGAAGCCCTCTTTTTAAGTCAGGTCAAGTCGTGGTCGTAAGCAAAATAACCCTTAAATTACCCAATCAGTTGACGAAGACCAAAAAGATGTATATACACATAAATATGAGGTTTAAAAAGGACTCTCATCTGGTTGAGTTAGAATGTGCGTGTGCGAATATTCGCAGAGCCTCCAGGGCGATCACTCATGTATATACAGAAGAATTAGCCGGGTGTGAGTTAACACCAACGCAGATCACAATATTGATGACGCTCAATCAAGCTGGCACAATAACTCAAGGAAAGCTGGGTAGAATATTAGCACTCGACTCAACAACTCTCACTCGGAGTTTGCGACCCCTGCTCAAGCAAGGCTGGGTTTCAACTCTTGCGAATGAAGAGGATAGACGAGAAAA